>CAIQIC010000209.1 GCA_903871765.1 uncultured Lentisphaerota bacterium | reverse complement strand
GTGGCACTATGTGATGAATATCACCAAAAAGATTGACCACAAGTCGGCCCCGCAGCGTGTCCGACTCGCGGCTAACCATGGCCTCAATGTTGCCGTTTTTTACCATGAGAATACGGCCAGCGGCCGGCCGGAATCGTCAGCGTGATCAGATTGCACCAGAATTCGGCGGTGTCCTACGTCGCCCGTAACGGCAGGCCGGGCCTGCCGGACTCCGCCGGCAGGCTCCGGCCTGTCGTTATCGCCGAACGCAGCCTTGATGTTGGCGGGAGAACGGGTCAAGATGATCGTTGCCCGAGCGTCCGTTTGTCGTTATACCATCGGCCAGGAACGGCAGACGTGGTTTGGACAGCGGAAACCGCAAAATGCCTCTGCGAATGGTCAAAATGCGTTTGATTATTCAGAAAGCATTAAATCGCTTGCACTTATGCTCATAAAGTCGAAAAGAAGCCTATTGAGGGGCCGGGATGACGCAACGACCAAAAGCGGTCGAAATTCCGCTGAGAGGGATGATTTTCGGCTGACGGCGAAAATCCGTCGTAATATATTGATTGAGAAGCAATAAAGGTGATTTTAGGCATCATGCGGGCGGTTGGACCGTACGGATATGCATACAATACCAAGGGGCAATGCGAGCGGTTCAGGTATCGGCCGGGCAGGCGATGATGATGGGCGAACAAGGGGATTGACCATAAGTCGGCCCCGCAACGTGTCCGACTCGCGGCTAAGGCCGCGCCCTATCGGGTATGGTCATCCCTGACGTTGACAAGGAAATGAATGAAAAATCGAGGGTGCTGATAGGCACGCTGGCCCTGCTGATGCTTGGTGTCGAGCTTTCTGCGCGATCCGGGCACCGCCTGGGCCGATGACATTTCCGCCCCGGCCATCAGCACGAATCAATAACACTTAGTCCCACACTTAGTTGATTACGCTTAGTCGCCTCGCTTAGTACACGTAATCGTAAATACGGTGACGTACTCTTTGCATCTCTGGTGTAGGCCGGGTCTCCGACCCGGCGCGCCGACTCGGAGAGTCGGCCTACAACCGAATACATCACCATATTTGCGAGCCAGAGCACTTAGTCGCTGGCTTAGCGTGCCAAGCGGGCACCCAAACCAATTAGCATTCACACGGAAACCCGGAAGAAACCCTACTTTACTTTCCAATGCTCCGCAGTTCCGGCTGGGTGGTGGCTGCCTCGATGGCCTTGATGGCTGCTTCGACCGAGGCGACGCGTTGCTTGTTGCAGTCCTCGGGGAACTGGTTGTTCTTGAACTCCGTATTGAATTGCACGATCAGCTCCCGCAGCCCCAGCAGCACGGCGCGCGCGGCCGTGCCATAGGTGACGAGCGCCTGCATGATCTCGCCGGTGCGGCTTTCGCTGCCGTGGCCGCCCTGGGTCTTGGCAAAGGCGACACCCGCCTCCAGGCCTTCCTTGAAATGAAATTTCGTCAGCGCCTTGAAACCGCCCATGCGGATCTCGTTGGAGAACATCTTGTCGGCCGGGCTCATCGTCTTGACGGCGGCGAAGATGTCCGGCGCCAGCGCCTGCACGTCCGCCACGGTGAGCTGGTTCTCGAAATAGCCCCGCAGGCGCATGCGCGCCATGCCATCCGGATTCAAGGCGACGGCTCGGATCGCCGGGTAGAGCAAGTCGGGGCCGGATTCCTTGAGCGCGTCCGCCAGGGGGCCCTCGAACAAGGCCTGCGCCAACTGGCCCTGCGCCAGCTGGATGGGATCGGCCCAGACGATCGGCTCGAGCGGTTCGGCGGTCCGGGCCACCGCCGTGAGCATGGCGGTGACGGTCGGCCGCGCCGCGCCACCCATGCCCTTGAGGGCCTGCGCGGCCTTGAACCGCAGCCAGCGGTCCGGGTGGGAAAGGAGTCGGATAAATACGGGCAGCGCCTGTTCGTTCTTGAGGTAGCCGAGCGCCTCGCAGGCGCCCTGGCGGACATGCGCATCCTTGCCTTCCGCCAACTTGATCAACTCGGGCACCATCGCCTGCGCCTCGGGGCGCTGGGCCAGTTCCTCCGCCGCCCAGCCGCGTACGACCGGCGACCAGTCGCTGAAGGCCGCCACCAGTTGTTTGGGCGTCATCTGCTTGCGGTCCAGATCGAAGCGCCCGGAGGCAATGGCATCCGCTACCTCCTGTTTGCTCAACCAGCTCGACGGTTTCGCGTCCTTGCCGGTGATGCAGAGCTGTTTCAACGCCAGGGCATAGGTCAGGACGTAGGTGGCGTTCGGGCTCAGGCCGCAGTAGCTGCTCTTGCCGTAGTAGGTGTTGTCCTCGGTGCTGCCGGGCCCGTATTGTTCGCCGCCGTCATAGGTGAACGACCCGTCGCAGCGCCGCACGAGGTCGAGGTGGCATGAGGCTTCCTTGAAGAAGGCGGCCGCCGCCGCGGGCCCGCCGACATTGGCCCCGAGGGCGCCCCACAGGTAGCTGAAGCCCTGGCCGGTGTGCCCGCACTCGCGGTTCTTGTAGCCGGCGGTGGCCATCTTGGCGAAGAACTGGGCTTCCTTGACCCGGTTGCCCTGCAGGCCAAACAACATGGCGGTCATGGCATCCTTGCCGTTGTTCTCATGGAACGGCCACGGCTCGTGCTCGCCGTAGGGGATCGCGCCCTTGTCCACAAAGTAGCCGAAGAACTTCGCGGCGCGCTCGATGGCGGGCGCGATCTCGGGATCCTTCACGCCGCACAATTTGCCCATGACGATGGCCATATTGGCCCCCAGGCCCGCCTCATTCACCGGACCGTAAGGCGGAATCGAGCCGTGCGGTTTGCCATCGGGCGTCAGGTCGCAGAAGCCATGGCCAAAGGTGCCATACATCCCCTGCCCCCGGGCCGTCGAGATGGTGATTTCACGGATGGCCGGCAGCACGGTCTGGTCGCCGGTGCGCAGGTAGTACTCGCAGAGGAAGAGATTCCGATAGCCGCTCTCCCACGCGCCCAACCCGCCACTTTCCAGCTTCATCGTGGGCGGCCCCAGCTTGCGGGCGAACGCCTGCAGCCTGGGCAGGTAGTCGGGATTGCCGGTGGCCAACAGGGCAAGCCCGTTGATCGCACCGCTCCAACCCTCGTCTAACGGCTCTTTTTCCAGCGCCTTGCACGCCTCGGCCAGAATGCGCTTCGATTTCGGGCAATCGTACGGCGCGGTGGCGCTGTAGGTTCCCATG
>CAIQIC010000208.1 GCA_903871765.1 uncultured Lentisphaerota bacterium | reverse complement strand
GCGCGCCGGCCAGGGCCGCCGCGTCCCCGGCGTTGCGGGCGCTGGATTTGATGTACAGGATCTTGTGAATATCGAAATTAAACAACACCACGAAGGCCATGATCACCACGACCATGACCAGAAAGATCAGGGTCTGCCCGGACCGGCGCCGGGGAGCAGACCTATCGGACGGCGCACGGTCCGCCGGAAGCCCCTGACGCTCCGCCGGCCCGCACTGCTGTAATGCCGTATTCATTGGAGATACAGGGGATAATGGTTTTCCAACGTGGCGCGGCCCTCGTACAGGATGTCGTCCGCGGAGTAAAACGCCTGGTGGAAGGGGAAACGAACGGGGACGTCCTGCTGAACGCGCACCTCCACGGAATCCGTCGTTTCAGAGATGGTGCTTTTCACGGACAGGTCGTCCCACGCCTCGTAATCCAGGTACCCATATAGCTGATCCCAGTTCGCGGCCAGATATTCAGGGATGCGCGGCTTTTCGATTTGATCGAACTGCAGGGAACCCGGATTGCTGTTCAGCGCATAATTCCAGAGCCAACCGGTGTGCTGGGTGGCCCACGGAGACACGCCGTTGGCCGCGGGCGGCGCGGGATTGAGCAGACGGCCGGCGGCGGGGATGGCGGCGACCTGAATGGTTTTCTGCACCATGAAAGGATTGAAGCCGACCGAGTGAGCGCGAGCGCCGGCGGTGGCGGCATAATCCAGCACCTCGCTGATCATGTACAAATGCGAAACCTGCAACATGCCGAACAGCAGCAGGCACAGTATCGCCACAACCAGGCAGGATTCAATCAGGCTTTGTCCCGCCCGGCCGCGGCATCGCCGAATCGACACTGGCTGCGGCGCCAATGGACCTCCCGACGAATAGTCAGCACGCGCCAAACATCTCTTCATCCTCCGGATGAAGTCTCGCATGGCCACCCTTTCGCGCCACCGGGCAGCGTTACTTCAAGCCATCTTTGTCCAGGTCCTTGAGTACATCTTGCGACTTCTTGGCCACGGCCGCCTGGGCATCCGACGCATGCGTCCCGCTATCCATCTCCGTGACCGCGCCCGATAGTTTCGCGCGAATGGTGTCACTAAAGACGGCAAAGACGGCCAGCGCCGCCAGCGCCACCAGCACCACAATGATGATGTACTCCACCATCGCCTGCCCGCGTTTGTCCCGGCTCTTGTTCATCGCCTGTCCTCCTGACTCCTTACCGCCTGCCCGCGTCCGCCTACGGATAATCGTAGGCCACCAAATCCAGCACCCGCCCACCGTACTCCTTGAACACATACAACACCAACGCCAACATCGCCAGGGTACCCAGCAACAAGCCCGTCGCCACCATGTATTCCACCATCGCCTGCCCGCTGCGTCCCGGAGAACTGCATCCGCGCTGGCTATTATCTTTCATGACGACCCTTACACAGCATAGTTTACGCCAAGAAAAATGCAACGCAACAACTATTTTTCACCAGCACCGGACCCGCCATTTGCATTTTTGGGTAGAGCGGAGCGATCAGGCCCCGGAGCGGAACGTGTAAACGTTCCGGTAGAGCCCGGAACCGGCTTGCCCGGCAAAGTTTCAGCGAAAAAGGGTACCGGTTCCGCGCCCAGCGAAACCATGATGCGAATTGCTGGCCCCGAACGACTTGACATACCCGGCCGGAAGGCAATAATCGCCGAATCATGAATCAACCATGGAGTCTGTCATCATGAAACGCTGGGCCTTGATCACGATTATGCTCTACCTGCTGCTGCTGGTGGGCGCCACCCTCCCGCTGCATCAGGCGTGCTTCGGTTGGGGAGAAAAACCGATGAAAGTCGCTGAAGCGCTGGCGATGATGCGGCATGGGAGTTACTGGATCTGGATCGGCGCCGCGGTGCTGGGGCAGATTCTGCTGCTGGCCGTGCCGGTGGCTGTCGCCGAACGCGGCCGCGGAGCCGACGCAGCCTGTGGCTGCCGGTGATCGCGGCGGCCTGCTTATTGGCCCTCGTGTGCGTGTCAGCTATCACGGCGCTGGCGGCGGGCCTGACAGGCGATCGCGCCTTCACGCTGTTCGATCTCTTCGGGTCTCGAGATGACCGGCCGCTGTTGGCCCTGTTACTTTATGTCGCTGTCGCCTGGACGGCCTGGGGACTGGTGTTCCGCCGGTTCCTGCAGGAACCGGACCCTGCGTCCTTGATCCGCCGGCTGACGAAGTGGCTCTTGCGGAGCAGCATCCTGGAATTGTTGGTGGCTGTGCCCAGCCACATCGTGGTCCGCCACCGCAACGATTGTTGCGCGCCGATCGGCACGTTCTGGGGCATCGCCACGGGTGTGACCGTGATGCTGCTCGCGTTCGGCCCCGGCGTGTTCTTCCTGTTTGCCGAACGGCTGCAGCAGCGCCACCCCCAAGACCGCGAGAACGAAAAAACATGATGCAGTTATTTATTCAGATCAGCCAGTGCTTTCTTCGCCCGGTCAACAAATCCCTGATTCTTGCTGGTTAACAGCTTGTTCGCCAGTTCCTTGACCTCGGCGGCAGGAAAATCTTTGTCGCGATGATCTGTGAAGATATGTTCCAGGATGGTGGCCGCATACTGTTCCGCTTCATCCCGCAGCGCCGGATCATCCATGTACCGGTTTACGATGATCAGAGTAACCGCATTATGCGCTGCTTCCAGAGCGCTGATAATCTGTTTCTTTTCGTCAGCCCGTGTGGCCAGCTCGGCTGCTTTCTTTAACATCTCACCCCTTTGATCAGGATTCAGGTTGGGACCATTACCGGCCAGCCGGATATAGCCCCTGAGCGCCAGGATGCGCTCACCTTCTTCCGGGGCGCTTTTCGCCAGATCGAGAAGTTCATCAGCGGCATTTTCATGGCACCATTCCGCCAGTGAACGCACCGCATTCCGGTACATTTCCTTGTTCCCGGACTTCATCGCTTTCTTCACGACATCCATGGCGGTCGGGCTCCCGACCTGTGCGGCCAGTTCGACGATGACGGCCTTGGCCGCTTCCGTCGTGCCGTCATAGTAAGCGGCCACGACCTCAAAGCACTTGGCCTTGTCTGCGGCATGCGCGCAAGCATTCCGGGTCGCCGCCACGCCCCAGGACAACTCGCCTTCATCCTTGAGCGCGAAGGCGGCCTTGGCCAGCGGAACCATCTCATCCTCCGTCGCCAGCGAACCGAGACCGGCCCACGCCGCTTGCCGCACGTCGCCAACACCGTCATTCAGCAGCTTGAACAAGGCCGGCACGGCGGCGCTGCAGTTTCTGGCCACGAGGGCCCGGATGGCCGGCGTCTTGAGATTGTTGTCCTCCAACGCTTGGATCAGCGCATCATTAACACCCGGGCCCGTCATCCGTGCCAGGGACTCTGTGGCCGCGCCATCGCTGAGCAGCAGTTTCACCGTCCCCTCATCGCCGATCTTGCTGACCGCCGTCAAAGCCGCCGTACGCACGCGGTCGTTCGTGCTGGCCAGGTATCCGGCAAGGCTACCCAGCGCCGCCCGGTCGCCCCGCACGCCCAGCACCGTGATCAGCGCGGCCTGCTTTTCATCCGGGAGCGTGGCCAGCACCGCGGCCATGGCCTTGGTCAGACGCTCGCTTTTTCCGCCGCCCACCAGCGTCAACACGCCACGGTTCATCTGCAGGTCGTCGCCCTTGATAAAGTCCACCATCAGCGCCACCGCCTTTTTCTCGTCCGCGCCGAGCATCCCGCTCAGCGCATCCAGGCGATAAGCGGTCGGGCTGGCCAGCACCAATTGATAGAGTTCCATGGCGCTGGAACCTTTCAGGCTCCGGGCGCAATCCAGCAGGGCCATCATGTGAACCGGCTGGAGGCTCTCCGCGGGCTTCAGCTTGCGGAGGATCTGCGCGGCCGACGTGCCGCCGATTTTACCCAACGCGCCGATGGCCGCCGCGGCCACGGCCGGATCGCTATGCGTGGCCAGTTTCGTGATCTGCTTGACGGCGTTGACAGCCCGCCGCGCGCCGAGACTTCCCAGTATGCCAATCTTTACCTTGTCCGGCGCGCTGTCCAAGGCCGTCCGCAGCGCCTCATCGGCCTGCGGGCTCCCCATCCGCTCCAGCACCAGCCGGGCGTAATGCGACAGCACTTCGTCCGCCAGCAGGCCGGCCACGGCCGGAATGCATTTTTCAGTTCCGATCTGCTGCAACATGCGGCAGGCACACGCTTTGCCGTCCGGCGTGGCCTCCCGGGCCGACACCACCTTGATGAGTGCATCCTCAATCGCTCCATGTTGGGCCACCGGCGTCTTCTGCAGAAGCTGCTCAGCTTCATCCGCGGCATTTCCTTCACCATATTGGTATTTGGCCAGATCCTGCCAGACATCGCCCAACGACATCCTTGCCGCCAGGCCCACCAGCGTCAAAACGACCGCATATTTCTTGATCATGATTCTAAACCTTTATTTTACTTTTCGGATTTCGATATTCGAGTTTCGTGTTTCCTGCATTTCTCACAAGAAATGCAGGCTAGATCTGCCACGGTCCCCGGCGCGGCCGGTCCACCAGCCGGCTGGCTTCGGCGTCGCCGATGAAATCCTCCTTATCCGGATCCCACTGGAGCTTCCGGTTCAGCTTGTAACAGATGTTCCCCAGGTGGCACACCGTGGCCGTCCGGTGGGCGTACTCGACATCCTGGAACGGCCGCTTTCGGGATAGGACGCAATTGACCAGATCCTTGATCGGCGAATTGGCGCCGTCTTCGTACCAGCGCAGCCCCGGCGGCACCTTGGTCTCGTGCAGGGGGTGGGCCTCACCCTGCTCGCAGATGTACTTCGGCCCGTCCTCGCCGACATGGAGTTTCATGCCGTTGGCGAAGACATACGTGAGGTATTTATGGTCCTTCCCGTCGGGCGGAATAATTTCCGTGGGTCCGGTGCTATCCAGTCCCATGCCGTGCAACGCCGCCCCGAACTTGTGACCACCCCAATCGGTCATCATGCCGCCGGAGTAGTCGTACCACGACCTGAAACCCTCGCCGTCCAGCCCATAGGCCTGCCCACAGCGGAAGTGGTGATAGGGCGCCCAGGGCGCGGGCCCCAACCACAGATCCCAGTCAATGGTATTGGGCGGGATGGGTTCCCCGGGCAGGTAGCATATGCGCGGCGGACCGCCGGGATCGGCGTACACATCGAGTATTTTGCCGTATCGTCCGCTCCGCGCCGCACAGGCCAGGGCGCCGTAGTCGCCGATCACCCGCTGGCTGCCGCACGAAAAGACGCGACCAAACCGGCGCGCGGTCTCGACCATCTTGCGGCCCTCGCCGATCGCCAGGGTCAACGGCTTCTCGCAGTAAATATCCTTGCCGCGCTTCATGGCATCGATCGTAATCTGCGCATGCCAGTGATCGGGCGTGGCGCACAGAATCAGGTCAATGTCAGGGCGCGCAATGACCTCGCGGTAATCCACATACCCCTTGCAGTCCTGGTTGTTGTACTGGCCATTCACGGCGTTTTTGATGCCGTCGAGATTCTGGTTCTTGACGTCGCACACCGCCACCACCTGGATCCGGGGATCGCCCATGAACTCCCCCAGGTCGCCGGACCCCTGCCCGCCCATGCCGATGCCGGCCATGACAATCCGCTCGCTGGCCGGCGGCCGTCCGCCGGCGCCCAGCGCACTGGACGTAATGATATTCGGCAAGGCGATCGTCGCGCCCATCGCCTTCAAAAACGACCGCCTGGACACCGTCATCTTTTTCATTTCATATCCTTTTCTTAATCCACGCTCAGCACGTGATGAGCAGCATACATCTTCAGCCCCAACCTGTCATGTCATTAAGCTCTTTAAAGCCGGGTGCTCCGGGCCTGATGCCGGCGAGTATCTGGTACCTGTATGTGCCGATCGGGCCAACGAGGGATGGCCTGTGCACCTGGCCGCCCGCCCATGTCTCCATTGACACGCCGCCTTTGACGAGGGTGTTCCCGCCGGGGAAATCCTGCTGCCTGACGATCTTATGGGTCAAGGTCTTTCCATCACCGGTGCGGTTTTCAAGCGCGGCCGGATGGGCAGTTTGTCAATGCCGTCGAATTCGGGATCGGGCATGACCCGGATTTCCTCTTCGCCCAGAAAGGGGCCATTGGCATCCACCCAGGCGATCAGCCGAAGCAGTGCGGCGGGGTCAACCTTGACGTCGTGGTGCTTGCCGCTCATCGCCAGTTCAATCAACGGGCTCCGCGCGGAAAGATACCGCAGCGGTCGCAACGTCCGGTGAATGGTTGAAGGACCGTCCGTGGCAGGATCATTCGGATACACGTCCTCAGGCTTCAAGCCGTAGACGGGGATTACTCCCGCGATCCCGTAGCCGGCCTGGCCCGTATGGGGGACCGGGTCTGGCCAGGCTGCCGGTCCAATGAGCGTCAGGTAAGGTTCCTTAAAGAGCGCGAAGGCACCCGCGGCGGGGCGCAGGGTCAGATCCAGTTTCTTGCGGGCCGCGCCCGCGCTTTGGTGGCACTTGGCGCAATAGCGATCCAGCACGGGTTGGACGAACCGTTCATAGCTGATGGTCTCGGCACCCCACGGGGGCGGGCTTAAGGCGGTGGGCGGATGCCGCGAGGCCAGTCCCGGCGTGTTCGGTGGCGCGGTGCTGTGCATGCTGTGGCAACCCACGCACCCGCGCTGTTCACCGGGCAGCACCCCGGTGAACGAGCGCATCGTATGCACCGCGCGCTGCTGTTCATCCAGCAGTTGAAAAAACAGGGCCCGGCCCGCGGGCACTGCGAAGTAGACCGAGCCGTCCTGTTCCACCGGCACCGTGGTGACGATCCGCTTGACCGCCTCCGATTGGACCGCCGAGACGGCTGGTCCCGAAAACGCGAAAATCTTGCTCCAGGTGGAATACGTCTTGGCGTCTTGCTGGAACACCCGCAGGTACTTGACCCGCTCCCGCGGCAGATCCGGCACACCCTGGCAAACGTCGCCGCTGTAAAACACGCCCGGCTGCGCCGGCTTGCGCTCCGCGCCGGTGCCGGGCCAGGCCACCAGGTCCGGCTGCCGGGGCGGCACCGGACGTGGCCTGACGGGGATGGCGTACCAGGCATGATGCAGCCCCTCGTAGATCAACTCACGGTTGCCATGCACATCCATCAGATAGATGCGGAACTTGTCCGCCGCGCCGCGCGCCGAGACCAAGAAGTCCTCAGCGGAAAGCGGATAGGCGCCCAGGTAGCCCGTGAAACGGCCCGACGAGTGATAGTCCGGCGATTCAGGCCGGTCGGCCGGAGAATTGCCCACCTCGGCCCACGGCAGGTCGAAGGTGACGCGGGTGATGCCCTGCGGAAAGTTAAACCCCCGGTTCGGATCAATAATGCCAATGGTCCCATGAAACCAGTCGTGGTGCCCCACCGCGGTAAACATCACCCGTCCGCTACCCGGCATCGGCCGCGGTTCGGCCGGGTGGTCCGGCCACACGCTCTGGTTGCCCCACAGCACAGTTGTCTGCCGCCCATCCTGGAAGGTGGTCCACAGGCTTTGGACACGGTTCTGGTCCTTGTCGGAGTACTCCCAGCGCGAATAGACAACGCGTCCGTCATTCATCAAGGCGGGCACAAAGTCGGGCTCGCTATTCATGCTGACCAGGTAGACGTTCCGACCGTCCGCGTCGCAGCGGGCCAGCACATACGCATAGATATAGGGCCCGCAGCGGACATACGTGTTGCCGCGCGTGGTCGTGAACATGATATGACCGTCGGGCAGGTAGATCGGATCAATGTCATCGTAGTCGCTATCGGTCAACTGCTTAAGGCCGGTCCCGTCCACGTTCATTTCGTAGAGATGAAAGCTTTTCCCATCCTGCGGCTTGTAGCAGAACAGCACCTTCCGGGCATCGAACGAGAGTTCGGGACGCCAGAAGCTGCCGGGCTTCTCCGGCGCCAGTTGGCGGACCTGGCTGTCCGGCTGCAGCCCGTCGAGCAGCAGCAGCCGCCCGCCGGGCACCGCCATCATGCCCAACCGATGGATCGCTTCATGACTGCACTCCGACCCCTGCGGCAGCGGCTGATCAATGAACAGCAGTTCTGTGAAGTCCACCGCGGGATTCTTGAACAGGATACTTCGTTTGACCCGGCGCACGGCGAGATACAATTCTTTGGCAGCGCTCGATCCAGCGGTCGGGCTGGCGTTGGTGTTCGCCTTGCCGGCCAGCAATTCCAAGTCAGCCAGTTCCTTGCCGAGGCTGGGCGTACGCGGATCCTTGGCCAGACGCGCCGCCAGCTCGCGGGTCCAACCTAACTCCTGACGAACGCGCTCGGCCAGTGGATATCCTTCCGCTTGGAACAGCCAGTCCGCAACCAGCGGCGAATCCTCGACCGCCACCCCGCTCATCGGCAGACCGTATTTCCCCATCAGATACCGCCGTGTCTGTTCGCGCTCCTGCTCGTTAAGCGCCCGCCTGTAAATAAGGATCTCGGCCAGGTCGCCTTGGAGAAACTCGGAACCCAGGGTCCCGATCGTCAGCGGCTGGCTGTTTGTGGCGATACGGTCTTCGACCGCCTGCTGGTGGGCAGGTCCGGTCTCCCAACGGCCCCGGACCACATGTCCGTCATAGCAGACCTCGACCAGGCGGAACCCGTCCTCCAATCCGCCGCCGAACTGGAAGTAGCCATGCGCCCCACCCTCCAGGCCGAGATGGGGCCACGGATGCAACCCGTCGCCGCTGACGGCGATTCCGTAGCCAGTCCAGGGCGGACCCCACTGGTTTTTGCTGAACAACCACATGTTGCCGCCGGACTTGCCAGCCCGGGCCACGACGAAGGCCGTCAGCACGGACAGGTCGAGTGTCGGTTGATTTCCCGCCGCGAGCTGTTGCCGTTGGGCCGCCTCGAAATGAACCGCCGCTAGGCCACCCTCCAGGGCATCGCGGATGCAGGTCGGCTGCTGGCTGGGCACGGTTTGGCGAACGTCATTGCGATAGCTGCTTTTGTCAGCCCAAGTGCCGACCGCCGACCCGTGGGGCGGCCGGTTGGAAGCGACCCCTCGGCCCGCCAACTCCTGCGCATCCAGCCAGAGCACCAGATCCGGACCGGTAACCGGCGTCGTGGCGGGTTTCTCGGCCATGGCGGCCGTGGCCTGCAGCCAGGACAGCATCGCCACGGCAGCCAGGCAACGCATGGCCGGGCGATATCTGGCAAGGCGCATCTGCGAGGTTTGGCTCCCGGCCACCTTCCCCGACCGCCAAAGCGTCGGGACGCGGGCGTGTGGCCGGAGCCCGCGTTCCGCCCCCAGCGACACCCGCCTTCGTCCCGACCTCCAGGGAGTCGGGACTACGGGCGGGCAAGCCAGGTCGTTGGGCTGCGCACTCAGCGTTGCGTAGGATTTCATGCTTCCACGACCAAGCTCAGCGACGGGGCAAATCCCCGTTCGCTGGAGCGCCTTGTTGGCCAGTGTTCTTCAAGACAGTCTGAAACCATTCGCGAATAACTTTCCTCGCTGGAATGTCCCGGAGCACCCAAGTATCCGTGTGGTTTGTAAAAGGTAGGACCAGGAAAGAAAAGTTGCCGGCTGGGTCGGCTTGCATGAGATAACTTTTCGTCGCACTCACATCGGTTTCGCTACTGATGAATTGGGGTCGATTTCCTAATCGCTTTAGGCGTTCGGCGGCTGCTTGTCGATCGCTGCCGGCATACGGCCACTCTCTGACGCCATCATAATGACTGTGACAGATGAAGCCGCGCCAGAGAGCGGCGATGGCATCATCATGGAGTCCGATGTAATTACAGGCGATTGCCCCACGAGAGAAACCAGCGAGGAAGACGGCCGACGCATCGCCGCCGTACTCCACACAGATCCGTTGGACGGTTTTCTTGCAGTAGTCAACGGTCGCCTCGACGTCACCCCACCATATTGCGGCATTCTTTCGATTCTTTGCATCAACGAACGGCATACAGATCCAAATCACCCCTTTGCCTCCTGAGATACCATACCCCAGATTACTCCCGTCAACGGTTCCGGGACTCGTTTGCCACTGATTCCCCGCATATTCAACGATGACTGGATACTTCTTCTCCTTTTTCCAGTCGGTTGGCAAATACAGGACATGATAAACTTGGCTGCCAGCATAGTCCTCGTTGACTTGCCGCACTCTCTTACCGGGGCCTGGGGTGCCGTGCGTGACGGGCGGGGTGGTGAGATCTTGCGGCACAAGTTCAAGATTGGAATTCTCCCCAGCGTGCGTGAACGGAGGGGCAAATTGGATGAGGACCATCAGAATTGCCGCAAAATGATTCATCGCTCAGGATTCTCCGTTCGTAGGCCAACCGCCGCGTTGAGCCGCGGAAACGTCGAATCAAGACGCCGTCAAGTCGGCATTTCTTGTCAAACGTATCTATAAATTTCTCGCGGAACAGGTATTATGCCTCAAACATATTGCGCCGGGAATTCCCGTCGGCGCTGATATGCCTCAAATAAATGTCGAAAATAAAGGGGTTTTTGAGGAAAGCTGAGGCATATGGGAATATTGGCGGAGGGCTGATAGGCCTCAACCCGGGCTTCGGCTGCCCGGCCGGTGTACGCTGTCTGCTGTCCCAGATCCTGCCGCATCGGTACGCCCTCACCATCCGCTGCTTTTGCGCCAGCCAACCCCGACCCACTTTTCATGCGCAACGAGGTGGATAATACCGGAAGTTGGGCTGGCGGCAAGGGGAAAACCAGGGGAAAACCAGGGGGGGTAATGGGTCATTTAGGCCGGTATCGTTTCATATTATTGGCCGACCAAGGTGTAGGTTTTTCCGGCCGTGGTGTCAAACTCGACAACCTGGGCCTCCGGCGACCTGACCGACGGATGGAACCAACCTTGCAGCGCGAGCGCCGTAGCCGACCGGATCCGGCAACGCTTGCCCAGGTTGGATTTGACGGTCAACTTCACCACCCTGCCCTGCGCCCACGCCAGATCCACCTCGAAGCCGCCGCGGGCGCGTAGGCCCTTCACGCTGCCGGAGGACCAGGCCTTCGGCAGTGCCGGCAGCAAGGTAATTATGAAGGATGAGGGCTGAAGGTTGAAACTGGATTCCGAATACTGTCTCCTGTCGTCTGCCTTCTGACTCCTGTCCTCTGACTTCTGTCCCCTGTCCTCCATCCCCTCATGGCTCTGGAGCAGCATCTCGCAAATACCAGCCGTGTAACCCAGGTTGCCATCGATCATGAAATCGGCGTTCACAGCGACACGGTCCATCAAGTTCGGCGCAATGAACTTTCGGAGCAACTGCGCCATATGCTCATGGGCTTTGTCGCCATCGGCCAGCCGGGCGAACAAGTTGATCGTCCAGACGCAACTCCATCCGACCTGGCTGGACCCATTCGCGAGGCGGACCTCCAGCGACTTTCGGGCTGCGGCGGCCAGCTTCGGCGTGCCGCGCGGGGTAATCTGTCGGCCGGGGTACAAGGCGAACAGGTGCGACAGGTGCCGGTGGCCCGGTTCGGCATCTTTGAACGGCTCGGACCATTCCATGAGCCGGCCGTCGGCGCCGATTTGCGGGCCCGATAGTTGCCACCTGGCATCCCGGACACGGCGGACAAAATCGTCGTTCACGCCCAACGCCCCGGCCGCTGCGAGGACGTTGCCGAACAAGTCCCAGATGACCTGCTGGTCCATGGCCGGCCCCATGCACAACCAGCCGCGCTGGCCGTCAAGGGCGACGAACTCGTGCTCAGGGGAGGTGGAGGGGCCGGAGACGAGCTTGCCCGTCTTTGGATTCTTGACGAGCCAGTCGAGATAGAACTCGGCCGATTCCTTCATCACTGGATAAGCGCGTTGGAGGTAGGCGCGATCGCCGCTGAAAGCATAGTGCTCCCAAAGAGGTTGGGCAAGCCAGGCTCCCGCCCCCATGTACATTCCAAAGCTGGGATGCTCGGAGGGCGAGGTGAAACCCCACACGTTCGCGACCGTATGCACGATCCAGCCGTTGGCGTTGTAATGCGTCCTGGCTGTTTTGGCGCCGGGGCCGCGCCACGAGTCGAGCAGATCGAACAGCGGCGGGAAACACTCGGAGAGATTGCACGTCTCGACCGGCCAGTAGTTCATCTGCACGTTGAGGTCAACCGTATACTGGCCGCACCAGGGGGGCCGGATTTGGTCGGCCCAGAGCCCCTGCAAGCTGGATGGCAGGTGGCCGGGGCGAGAACTTGAAATCAACAGATAACGGCCGAACTGGAACAACAGCGCCTCCAGGTCGGGGTCGGGCGTCTTGCTTTTGGCTATGTGCGCTAGGCGCTGATCGGTGGGCAGCGAGCGGGTCGCATGGCCGCCCAGGTCGAGCGACACCCGGCGGAAAAGTTCTTGATGGTCGGCCACATGCGATTTGCGTAACTCGTCGTATGGCTGTGCCGCGGCGGCCGCAAGTTGATCGGCCGTCAATTTTTCATGCGGATTTCCGCGATACGGCGGCCGGAGCTTGTAGTCCGTGCCGGCGGACAACAGCAGCGTGACGGCATCCGCCCGCTCCACGCGCAGGTTGTTTCCCGTCGTGCCAACCTTGCCGCCTTGGGCGATGGCCTTGAGGCGGGCCATGTACTTCATCCCCGTCGCGCCGCCTCGGCCGTCGTCCAGTTGCCCGCTCATCACCAGCCCGTCGGAGCCGTCGGCTGCCGTGGCAAATCGTTCCGGCCGCGTCAGGCCGGCGGTGAATTCGATCCGGCCGGGCTGGTCGCACGTCAGGCGCACGACCAGCACCTGGTCCGGAGCGCTGGAAAACACCTCGCGCGTGAACGTGGCGTCGCCCAGACGATAGCTCACCGTGGCGATGGCCGTGTCGAGATCCAGCGCGCGGCGGTAGTCTTCAGGCCGGCCTTGGGCGTCGAACTTCAATGTCAGGTCACCGAGCGTCTGGTAGCAGCCGAAGGGCACGTTCGCGCCATCGGCAAATTTCGATCCGACGCCTTTGCAGATGAGCTTCTTGATGGCCAAAGCGTTGGCCTGCGCGTATTGGCCCTCGAAAAGAAGCTGGCGGACTTCCGGCAGCGCGGCCAGGGCGGCGGGATTGTCGCTGTCCTCCGGCGAGCCGGACCAAAGGCTGCCTTCATTCAACTGCAGCCGCTCGGCGTCAACGCCCCCGAAGACCATGCCGCCCAGCCGTCCGTTGCCGACCGGCAGGGCCTCCATCCATTCCCGCGCCGGCTTGTCATACCACAAGACCGATCCGGCAGGCGGCGTTGCGATCACCGGTGGTCCCGCCAGCAAAGAGGAGGCGGCCGCCCGGGCGTTGGTGAGGAACGCGGCCACGCTCGCAAAGGCGAGCAGGGCGAGGATGAGTCGGCGTGGATAGTCATCCGCCTCAATCGAATATCGTGACGCCCTTGCCATGCGTTGACCATAGCACTACGTCATATCCGTTAAAACAGCTATTCGGCATGAAATCGCCACTCAATACGGGTTGGCCGGGGTCATCTGCCAGGCCTGGACCTGCTTGAACGTGCTGGCGCCACCTTGCGAGAACAACGAAACCCCAAGGCTGTCGGCGCGGGTGGAATACACGCGCCGGCAGATAGCCTGGCGGTCATTGGCAAAGACCTCGATCACGGACTTGTCCACGAAGACGCGCAGATTCAGCGGTTCGTCGGGCTTCAACGCAAACGGCGCGCGTTCAACCGCCTTGCGGCCATCCTTGCCGCTGCGCGTGGAATCAAAGACGAGCTGTTTGGCCTCGGCATCGTAATAAAGCAGCGTTTCCTCCTGTCCGTCGGCGGAGGCGCGCACTTTCAATCCACAACGCTTGGCGGCGCCGACGGCGATTTCCAGCCGCAGCTCACAGGCATCGCCGGCCACGCCTTCAAGCGGTTGCGTGCCGCCGTCGGCCAGGGCCAGGTCAGACCACGCTCTTTCCGCCTCGCGCAGTTTTTCAAGTTCCTTCACTGGTCTCATGCGCAATGTGCCATCGTCCCCCAGCCAGAGGGAGCGAGGCAACCCATAAACACCGGACCAGCCTTTCTCCTTTTCTCCGGACGGGTTGTCGAGAAGCCACGCCCACATGATTTGACGCCCCTGGCCGTCCACCAGGGCCTCCGGCGCAAAGTAGGTATTGTCCACCCAGGTCATGCGGCCGTGGTTGTGGGGGGAGAACTTGTCGTCCCGATAATCGCCGACGTAATATTGGCAACCCTTGTTATGGCTGATGAACAGGAGCAGATGTTTTCCGCTGGCCGGCCCGCCTTCCGGGTTCGAAGGCAGCGGCAGAAAGCTGGGGCACATGTTGTCCTCGCTGCGGTCAGTCCATTCCGGCTTCCGCTCGTAGAACACGTGGAGATACTTCCAGGTCTTCAAGTCGTCAGAGACAAACAGGTAGAGCCGATCGCCCTGCTCTGACAGCGGCGCCTCAGGCGCTCGGCCGATTTTATCCAACACGAGCAGGTTGCCGGTCAGCATGTAATAGCGGCCGTTCTTTTTCCAAATGTTCGACGGATCGGCTGAGCCGTAAAAGAGGGACCTGCCATGGGGGTCCTTGATTTCCGTCACGCCCCATTCAGTGGACTTGATAACCGGGTTGGCTTCGAGCTTCGGCCAGACATCAAAATCAGGGCCCTGGCTTTTGGCCAGGCCAATGCCCTTGGCGCCCCACAGCATCCAGTAGGATAGATACGCCGTGCCGTCGTCGTCCACAAACGCGCCACCGCTGAAGCAGCCTTCGTCCCCATTTCCGGGGCCGATGGCATCGGGATGATGCCGCCAGTGGACCAGGTCCGCGCTGGAGATGTGGCCCCAGCAAAACCCCGAGCCGCTGCGGTTGTAGAGATACATCAGGTGATAGCGCCCGTTGTGATAAAAGGCGCCGTTGGGATCACCGGGCATCCCCATGTCCTCCGGCACGCAGAAATGGTAAGTCGGGCGATAGGGATCGGCGAGGAACCGCTCGCGCAGCAAGCGTGCCGAGCGCACCGCTTCATCCGGCACCGGGCTGGTGAACGACCACGTTTTAGGAACGGTAACCGGTTTTACTTCATTGTCGCCGGAACGGGTGGTGATGACCGTGGCACCCTTGCCGTTCAAGACCAGGCAACCGTCATCAATGCGCACATCGCCAATCAGTTTGATGTCCGTGAACCGGCCGGTCTTCTCCCGCAACCCTTCATCGGCAAACGACCACCAGGCCCAAGGCTTCAGGTCCCCGGTGACTCTACCAGGAACCAGGGCAGCCATGGCCTCCGGCGCCAGTGGTTTATCGTAAATCCGCGCCTCCCGAATCCGTCCGACAAAGGAGTGTTCCGGGTCTCCCGCATCCAGGTGCCGCCGTCCGAACAGCACGGTCGCCTGCGGGCCAAAGGCCTGCGGCGGATTTGGCATGGTGTAATAGGCGTAGTCGTGGCCGTTGCGGAAAACGGTGACCTCGTTCCCCCGGTAAGCAATGGCCATCTGAACGAACGTTGCGGCATCGGCGGATTCGTCCGGCCAATCCCCCTGTTCCTTCAGCGTGCGGCGGAAACCGTCGCTACCCGGCATCCACTTCTTGGGCGTGATCTCTCCGAAGATGATTCCGTCGAAGTGCGACTGGCCGTCGTCAATGGTCAATGCGCTGCCCGCCTGTTGCGTCAGGTTCGCCGGGGCGACCCACACCACGAGCGTTTTGTCGTGCAGCGGAGCGGATGGTGCGGCAGCAGCGGCGATGGCGAGTGTCGTGCTGGTGATGAGGGAAGCGGTGTATTTCATGGCCTTCATCCTTTCTTTCAGATGGTTTCAAGTTGATAGGCATTCAAATTGACGTCAGCAAGTCCTTGCTTCCCGAAAACCAGGAGGTTCGGTTCCATCCCATCCTCGCTCAACTTCAGTCCGCCCCCACAACCTCATACTCACCGACGCTCACGGCACGAAATCCCATCCGACTTTGACCGGGTAGTAGTCGCTGTGCAGGCCATCGTTCTTCGTCCTGGGATCTCGCCTGTTCAAGCGCAGGGGCCGAGGTCTCTCTCTGGTCAGGGCGGAGAAGTGCTGCCCGCTGCTTGGCTCTGAACTCGTGGTACGAGGTCTTCTGGGGGTAGCACGGTGCCAAGGACGCTTCCTTCCCCGCTACTTCTCCACCGGCTTGTATCGGATCACCATGCTCCCGCCTTTTGACGGAATGCGCAGGTCCGTTCCCTCAAGCAGCTCCTGGCCGGTGGCTTGCTTCATGGTCTTCTGCCGCGCGTCGTCGATGTACTCGACCGCATAGGTGGTTTTCGGGTTCAGGCCCTGCAAGCCCAGGATCAGGCCCAGGTAGTTGCACTCCGAGCGCCGGAATGCCAGCACCAACCCCTCATCGAGGTCGGCGCGGTGAAACTGGTAAGCGATGAACTGGTCAGGCGCGACCGAAACATTCGACAGGAGGTAGAAGTCCCCATACCAGTACTTCTGGTTCTCCCGGGCCTCCGCGAGAGACGCTTTCGCCACCGCCATCGGAAACCCTTGCGCCAGGTAATCGAACTGCGCGATGGCCCCGATGGTCGCGGCGCTGCGGAAATCATAGGGGTCCGGTATCCAGCCGCAGGCGGTGTGGAAGGGGATATACAGGCTGAGGCCGGCCGTCTGGAGCTGGTTCCACTCAGGGTGGCCCGGCGAACAGCTCGTGTCGCTCCGCCAGAGCGGAACGGAGCGCAGGCACGTCTCGATGTCGATCCGCCGTCCGCCGGAAGCGCAGTTGTCGATCATCAGGCCCGGGTGCCGGGCGAGCAGCTCGTCCCACATCTCGTAGTGGCCCTCCACGTAGCGGATCTCCGTCATGCCCTGCCGGTCCGGCGCGTCATTGCCTCGCCAAAAGCCGAGAGGATCGATGTTGAAGTCGTTGCGGTAGATGTCGATGCCGTATTCGGTGATGCGCTTCGACAGCAGATCCGTCAGGAAGCGCCGGGCCGCCGGGTCGTTGAGCTTGTAGAGCCCGCCGTCCTGGCCTCCGAAGACGAACTCGGGATGCTCGGTTGCGATCTGAGTGCCCTTGGCGACTCGCTCCGGCTCGAACCAGAGAATGAACCTCATCCCTTTCTCGTGGCACCAGTCGCTCACCGGCTTCAGCCCGTTCGGGAACTCGCTGGGCTTGGCATGCCAGTTGCCGACCCCGTTCGGGAAGCCGCCCGGAAACCAGGCGGCGTCAAACCAGAGCGAATCCGCGCCCATCTCGTAAGCTGATTTGGCCGCCGCTATCTGTCCGGCCTCGGTCGCCCAGTCGGCGCGGCTGCCGGAGTAACGGTCGAAACACTGCAGGGCTATGGGAAGCCTGGCCGGCTTGCCACCAAACTTCGGCACATACTGGAAGAGCAGCAGCCTGCGCCAGCGGTTGTGAGCGGCCGTCCGGTCGCCTTTCCAGGGCATCACCACGATGCGCGGGCTGCGGATCTTCTCGCCCGGGTGCAGGCGCAGATGGGTCAGCTCCATGCCGGCGGCCACCCGCGTCGAGCCGGATGGCCCGCGGTCGAAGGTCGCCGCCCATTGCCCGGACCAGCCGATCGCAGCGATGATGCCCGACGCGCCGTATTCAACGTTGAAGAACGGGAATGCGCTGCTGTTCGAAGGTCGTCCCCCCGAAGGCGCAAGACGGATGCTCTTCCCGACCGCGAGCGCCGTGTCGATGGGCTTGAAGGACCGGTCGCCGCAGGCATCGCCTTCGAGCTGGTGCAGCACCACCGGTCCCCGGTTGTTTCCGTTGCCAATCCTCAAGTCCAAAGCCTGTATGTTCTCCAGGATCGGTGTATCCTCGGCACCCGCATTCTCGAAGAAGAGCACCCAGTCCACCGCCGGATATTGCTTGAACACCTTCACATCGGCGGTAATTCCGAGTCCGGTTTTGGGATCGGCCCATCGCACTGTATGCCGGGCAAAGTCTTTGTCGTCCTTCGTCTGCTCAGTTCGTGTCCAGTCCTGCATGAGCTCGGATGACGGCTTCCCGCCATAGACGAAGGAGAAGGGGACAGCGGATTCCGGCGCGAGATCCGCGCCGCGCCCCTCATCCAGCCAGCGCACGCTGCCGTCGGCCATCATGAACTGCGCATCGGCCCAGTCGGACTGGTCGTAGGCCGGGCCGTCCGGCGTGGTGCCCACTTTGAGCACGATCTGCTTCGTCCCGTCGGGAATGTCCAGGCTGACCGGAGCCGGAGCATCGCTACCTTTCAACGTCGGCGTATGGAGGACTTCCTGGCCGCCGATCTCGACGCTGAACTCGACGCTGCCCCGGAGGCCCTGGGTATCGTAGTTGTTGTCCAGGCCCACGCTCGCCTTGAACTTCCTGGCGCCCGCTGGCACGGCCACCACGAGTTCGCTGTTGGCGTGCGTGCCGAGGCCGTGCTCGAACTGTTTCTGGCCGAGCTTGATGGGTGTGTCCATGCACGACCGGCCGAAGTGCAGAGTGCTGTAGTCCTGCCGGCGCACCTCGATGCCGATCGCGGGTTTGCTTCCCGGGACTTTTGCTCCGGCAAAGGCCGCGGCAGCCCAGTCGCGCACCTGGTCCACCTCCTGCGGGCTGGCCATTACCGCGTCCTTAGGCGCGGCGGCAGGGATGTCAGAATCCTTCTGGGCCCTGTCCGTCCCCGCCGCGACCGCCTTGCCAGCAGAAAGTGTCAGCAAGAGGATCAATAAGCAGGTAATCATTGTCCCCACTATCTCTTTTTCAACTCCAGGCAGTCAATGCCAATCAGGGAGTTGCTGGAATTTGGATTCTTCCCATGATAGCGGATTTTCAGGAGGTGCTTCCCTTGGGTTAGCTTCGCCGGCTTGAGTTTGAAGAGCATGCGTGGTTGAAGCTTTGGGTCGAAGAGGTCGATCGCTGCACTCGCTGGACCATCGTCTAGTTGAAAACTGAACATACCATAGTCCTGGGCCTTGGATAGGCGTAGTTCCAGTGCGTAGGTTCCTGCTTTATCCACCGGCACTTCCAGAACAAGCTGGTCGCCCTCGTCGATGAGCTCGTGCCGTGTGCGAAGATGGCCGTCATGGCGGAGCCGTCGACAAGGCTGCCCTTGATGACCACCACATCCAATCAGTAGTTCG
>CAIQIC010000207.1 GCA_903871765.1 uncultured Lentisphaerota bacterium | reverse complement strand
GTATCCTGATCAATCTCAAGCCGTTGGACGAACGCCGCCTCAACGCCACGGACGTCATGCGCCGGTTGCAGCCGGAGTTGGCGAAGGTGAATGGCATCATGCTGTACATGCAGCCGATCCAGGACCTGACGGTCGAAGATCGCGTCAGCCGGACGCAGTTCCAATATACGCTCGAAGATGCCAACGCGGAGGAGCTCAACGCCTGGACCGCGAAGTTGATGGAGAAACTGCCGGCGCTCCCGCAATTGCGCGATGTGGCGACGGACCAGCAAACGCGCGGTTCGCAAACGCGGCTCGTCATTGACCGCGTGACGGCGTCGCGGCTCGGCATCACGCCGCAGGCGATTGATGACGCGCTGTACGACGCCTTCGGGCAGCGGCAGATTTCCACGCTCTTCACGCAGTTGAATCAATACCATGTGATTTTGGAGACGCTACCGGAATTCCAACGCCAGCCCGCGAAGTTGCAGGACATCTACGTGCGTTCGGCCGGCGGCGGGGCTGTGCCGTTGCGCGCGTTCATCCGCTTCGAGTCGGGCACCGCGCCGCTGGCCGTCAACCATCAGGGCCAGTTCCCGTCGGTGACGATCTCCTTCAATCTCGCGCCGGGCGCGGCGCTCGGCGAGGCGACGAAGGCGATTGAACAAGCGCAACAAGAGCTCGGGATGCCGCTGAGCATCCAGGCCTCGTTTCAAGGGACGGCCCAGGCCTTCAAAGTGTCACTGGCCAATGAGCCGTGGCTCATCCTCGCGGCGATTTTGACGGTGTATATCGTCCTCGGCATTCTCTACGAGAGTTACATCCATCCCGTCACGATTCTCTCGACGCTGCCCTCGGCGGGCGTGGGCGCGATCCTCGCGCTGTTGATCTGCCATACCGAACTCGACGTGGTGGCGCTCATTGGCATCATCCTGCTGATCGGCATCGTCAAGAAAAACGCGATCATGATGATTGATTTCGCGCTCAACGCGGAGCGCCAGGAGCACAAGCCGCCGGAAGAGGCCATTTACCAGGCCTGCCTGCTGCGCTTCCGGCCGATCATGATGACGACGTTCGCGGCATTGTTCGGCGGATTGCCGCTGGCGCTGGGTAATGGGGTGGGCGCCGAACTGCGCAAACCGCTCGGCATTGCCATCGTGGGCGGTTTGCTCGTGAGCCAATTGCTCACCCTGTACACCACGCCGGTCATTTATCTGTTCTTCGACCGGCTCGCCCGGAAATTCCCGCGCCGCCAGCGGGCGTTGACGTGATGGTGACGCGCGCCTCATGAACATTTCGGCACCATTCATTCGGCGACCGGTAGGCACCGCGCTGTTGACCGCGGCCGTCGCGCTGGCGGGGGCGGTTGCTTATCTGCAACTGCCCGTGGCCCCGCTGCCGCAGGTGGATTTCCCGACCATCATGGTGCAGGCGGCGTTGCCGGGCGCCAGTCCCGAGATCATGGCGTCGTCGGTCGCCGCGCCGCTCGAACGGCAACTCGGCCACATCGCCGGCGTCAGCGAAATGACCTCGGCGAGTTATCTGGGCTCCTCCTCCATCACGCTGCAGTTTGATCTGAACCGCAATATTGACGGCGCGGCGCGCGACGTGCAGGCGGCCATCAACGCGGCGCGCGCCAATTTGCCGGCCAACCTGCCCAGCAACCCGACCTATCGCAAAGTCAATCCCGCCGACTCGCCGATCATGATCCTCGCGCTCACGTCGGACATTTACGATCGGGGCAAGCTGTACGACGCGGCGTCCACGATCATGCAACAGCGCTTGCTCCAGATTCAGGGCGTCGGCCAGGTGAACATCGGCGGCGGTTCGCTGCCGGCGGTGCGGGTGGAAATCAACCCGACCCAATTGAACAGCTACGGCCTCGGCCTCGAAGACGTGCGTCTGATGCTGAGCCGGCAAAACGCCAACCTGCCGAAGGGGCAGTTCGCCGATGACCGCACGACCGCCGACATCCTCGCCAACGATCAATTGCTCAAGGCCGCCGACTACCGGCCGCTCATTGTCAGCTATCGCCAGGGCGCGGCGGTGCGGCTGTCGGATGTCGCCAGCGTGCAGGATGCGGTGGAGAACGTGCGCGCCGCGGGCTTCCTGAACGGCAAGCCGAGCATCTCGTTGGTCATTTTCCGCCAGCCGGGCGCCAACATCATCGAGACGGTGGACCGGATCAAAGCGGAGCTGCCTTCGCTCAAAGCTTCCATGCCGGCGGCGATCAACGTCGTCGTGGGGCTCGACCGCACGATCACGATCCGCGCGTCCGTGCGCGAGATCGAACGCACGCTGCTGATCGCCATCGGGCTGGTGATCCTGGTCGTATTCCTTTTCCTGCGCAGCCCGCGCGCCACGCTGATCCCCGCCGTCGTCGTCCCCGTTTCGTTGATCGGCACGTTTGGCGTGATGTATCTGTTCGGCTACAGCGTGGACAACCTTTCGTTGATGGCGCTGACGATCTCCACGGGCTTTGTCGTGGATGATGCGATTGTCGTCATCGAAAACATTTCCCGCCATTTGGAGCAAGGCATGCAGCCGATGGAAGCGGCGTTGCGCGGTGCGCGCGAAGTCGGCTTCACGGTGCTTTCGATCAGCCTGTCGCTGGTCGCGGTGTTTCTCCCGATTCTGCTGATGGGCGGCATCGTGGGCCGGCTGTTCCGCGAATTCGCCATCGTGCTCTCGACGGCGATTCTCGTCTCGCTGCTCGTTTCCCTCACGACCACGCCCATGATGTGCTCGCGGCTGTTGCGCCATCGGCGACCCGAGGAACATGGGCTGGTTTATCGGGCCAGCGAGGCCTTATTCGCGCGGCTGTTGGGCGCGTATGAACGAAGTTTGCGAATTGTGCTGCGGCATCCGCTGGTCACGCTGCTGGTTCTTTTGCTCACGATGGCCGTGAACGTGGTTCTTTTCATGGTCGTGCCGAAGGGCTTTTTTCCGGAGCAGGACAACGGCACCATTTTCGGCGGCATCCAGGGCGCGCAAGACGCTTCGTTCCCCGCCATGCAGGCGGCCGCGGCGCGCATCGTCACCCTCGTCAAGGACGATCCGGGGGTGGCGAATGTCGCGGCCTTCACGGGGGGCGGCGGCGCGGCCAACAGCGGCTTTATCTATATGTCGCTCAAACCGCTCGGCGAACGCAAGATCAGCGCGAGTCAACTCATCAATCGCTTGCGGCCCAGACTCGCGGCGGTGCCGGGCGCGTCGCTCTTCGTGCAGGCCGGACAGGATTTACGCATCGGCGGACGGCAGAGCAACGCTCAATATCAGTACACGATTCAGAGCGACAACCTGGATGACCTCGTGACCTGGGGGCCGCGGCTGCTGCAGCACATGCGCAAGCTGCGCGGCTTCACGGACGTGAACAGCGACCAGCAGAACAACGGCCTGCAGGCGTCGCTGGTGTATGATCGCGCGACGGCGGCGCGGCTGGGCATTTCGCCGCAGTTGATCGACAACACGCTGTACGACGCCTTCGGCCAACGGCAGGTCTCCACCATGTACACCTCGTTGAATCAGTATCACGTTGTCATGGAAGTGGCCCCGCAATTCTGGCAAGGCCCCGGGGGGCTGGAGGCCATTTATTTGCACTCGACGAATGGCGCGGTCGTCCCGCTCAGCGCGATCGCGCACTACGAGACGACGACCGCGCCTATCGCGGTCAATCACCAGGGCCAGTTCCCGTCGGTGACCCTGTCGTTCAATCTGGCGCCGGGTCTGGCGGTGGGCGATGCGGTCAAAACCATTCAAACCATGGAACGTGACGTCGGCCTGCCGGGCCGGATTCACGGCAGTTTTTCCGGAACGCTCCAGGCGTTCCAAGCCTCGCTCGCCAGCGAACCGTTCCTGATTCTGGCGGCCCTGGCGGCGGTTTATATCGTGCTGGGCATCCTCTACGAGAGTTACATTCATCCGGTCACCATTCTGTCCACGCTGCCCTCGGCCGGGGTGGGGGCGGTGCTCGCGCTGCTGCTGTTCCGGACCGACCTGAGCGTGATCGCGCTGATCGGGATTCTGCTGCTCATCGGCATCGTAAAAAAGAACGCGATCATGATGATTGACTTCGCCCTCGCGGCGGAGCGCGAGGAAGGCAAGAGCACGCGGGACGCGATATTCCAGGCCTGCCTCCTGCGGTTCCGGCCGATCCTCATGACGACGATGGCGGCCTTGTTCGGCGCCCTGCCGCTGGTCCTGAGTACCAGCACGGGTGCGGAACTCAGGCGTCCGCTCGGCATCACGATTGTGGGCGGCCTGATCATGAGCCAGATCCTCACGCTGTATACCACGCCGGTGGTGTACCTGTATTTTGACCGCGGACATCTCTGGTGGGAACGGATCCGCCCGCGGAAACGGGCCGGGCTGGCTCCGCTGGCGGCTTTCGGATAATCGAGCAGATGAGGCCATCCATGAAAAGCATAACCCCATTCATCAAATCAGAAGCCGGCCTGATCGGCGTGGCGCTGGTGTACTTGGTGCTGGCCGCCGGCTGCACCTTCGCGCCCAACTACGCGAAACCAGAAGTCCAGACGCCCGCGGTCTTCAAGGAACCGGCGTTGGAGCAAGGCAAACCAGCCGGGGACTGGCAAACGGCCGCCCCCAGGGACGACGCGCTGCGCGGGAAGTGGTGGGAGATATTCGGAGACACGAATTTGAACGCGTTCGAAGAGCGGGTGGCCGTTTCCAATCAGACCGTGGCCGCGGCGTCCGCCCATTTCCTCGCCGCGCGCGCCGTGGTGCAGCAAGCCCGGTCGCAGTATTTCCCGACAGTAACGGCCAGTCCTGCTGTCACGCGAGCTCGGGTAGCATCGCTGCAAACTCAATCGAGTCCTGTAACCCTCAACGAATACATGCTGCCCTTGGACGCCTCCTGGGAATTGGATTTCTGGGGCCGCATTCGCAACACGGTGCAGGCGAACTCGTTTGAAGTGCAAGCCACGCTGGCCGACCTCGAAAACGTGCGGCTGACCGTCCAGGCGGAAGCGGCCGCAGACTATTTTCAACTGCGCGTGCTGGATGCGCAAACCCAGCTTTTAGAGGCGGCGGTGCGCGCCTATCAGGAGTCGCTGGCGTTGACACAAGTCCGGCATGAAACGGGGATCGCGTCCGATCAGGACGTCGCGCAGGCCGAAACGCAGGTCAACACCACGCGCGCGCAGGCCACCGACCTCGGCATCCAGCGCGCGCAGCTCGAACACGCCCTCGCCACGCTCCTCGGCCAGCCGGCGTCTCTGTTCTCCCTCGCGACCAATCCCCTGGCCGCCAAACCCGTCAAGATCCCCTCCGGCCTTCCATCGCAACTGCTCGAACGCCGCCCGGACGTGGCCGCCGCCGAACGCCGGGTCGCGGAGGCCAACGCGCAAATCGGCGTTGCGCGCGCGGCCTATTTCCCGGCGCTGACGTTGAGCGGCGCGGTGGGCTACCAAAGTTCCGCGCTGGGGGGGCTGGTGTCGGGGCCCAACCTGGTTTGGTCCGTGGGCGCGTCGCTGGCGGAAACGCTGTTTGACGCCGGGAAACGCAAAGCCGTCACCGAACAAGTCCGGGCGAACTACCAGGGCACCGTGGCGAACTATCGGCAGACCGTACTCACCGCTTTTCAAGAGGTCGAAGACAACCTGGCGACGTTGCGTATCCTGGCCCAGGAACTGCAACAACAGGATGCCGCCGTCGCCTCGTCGCAGCGTTACCTGACCCTCGCCAACGATCGCTACCGGCTCGGCATAGACAGTTATCTCAACGTGATCACCGCGCAAACCACGTTGTTGAGCAATCAGCGGACGGCGATGAACCTGCGGATGCAACAGATGACCGCGAGCGTTCAGTTGATCAAAGCCCTGGGTGGCGGTTGGGACGTTGCGCAGGGCGCGAAAATGGCCCGTCCTTGAGCGCCACGCCAGGCTGGCCGTCATTTTGGTATGCAGTCTAAACACGCAAAAGTGAAAATGAAAGGAGCAGCGCAATGAAAAAACAGAGGATGGTTGGTGTAGTGTCTTGTTTGGCGGCGAGTGTGTGCTTGACCGGCTGTATGTCTCCAACGGGCCGGCCGGACTACACGGCCTCCGGCGCATTGGCCGGCGGGGCGACGGGCGCGATCATCGGCAGCATGGCCCGGCATCCGGGCCCCGGCGCGCTGGTCGGCGCCGCCGTGGGCGCGGTGGCCGGCGGCCTCATCGGGCACGGCATGGATCAGACCCAGGAGGCACAGTTACGGGCGCAAGCGCCGCAGACCCTGCAACGGGTTGAACAGAGTCAGCCGCTGACGGTGCCGGACGTCAAAGCGCTGGCGAAGGCCGGGGTCAGCGACGAACTCGTCATCAGCCAGATTCGCAACTCCCGCACGGTCTATCACCTCAGCACGACGGACATTGTTGATCTCAAGAACTCGGGGGTCAGCGAACGGATCATTGACTTCATGATCAACACGCCGACCCAGGTGCAATCCGCCGAAGTGGCGGGTGTGGTCGGGGCCGTGCCGCCGGCGCCGGTGGCCGAACAGGTCGTCGTGGTGCCGGGTCCGGATTACGTGTGGGTGGGCGGCGCGTGGGTGTGGTACGGGAGCCGCTGGCTCTGGCGCCCCGGTTACTGGCACAGGCCGCTGTATCCCATGCGCCACTGGCACTAAGGCCGGTTCAGCAACGCCGGCTGCCCATTCGTCGCAAGCCCGGTTTTCGGGATGTTGCACTTCTGGTGCATAATATCCCCTGTAGCGACGACTTCACACAATGAAGTCCGGGGTTCTGCGGTTCTGCCTGCAGGGATGGTGGTGGGCGTTGCGGAAAGAAAAGCGCATGCGCAACTGTGCGACGGCAGCGACGTTGGCCGCGGGCATGGCCCTGCTGGCGGCGGCGGCCCCGAGGATTTCGGCCTCGCGAAGTTCTCGCCCGTCGGCAAGTTGCTGGCCGCGACGTACCTGGGCGAAAATGGCGACGAGATGGCCCGCGCCTGCTGTGTGGGGCCGGACGGGACGCTGTACGCGGGCGGCGTCACCACGAGCCGGGACTTCCCCGTGCAGAACGCTTTTCAGGACCAATACGGTGGCGATCCGGGCTTCGGTTCCGTCCCCAACGGAGGCCAGTTCCCCGTGGGGTGGGGGGACGGCGACTGCTGGGTGGCGAAGCTCCAAGTCATCAAGGACTCCGGGACGGCGACCAAGTAGGGGCTGTAGGCATTTCGTCGCATAGCAGATGTGGCCGCATGGATTCTGGCTTGGGGCAGCACCAACACGGCTCACATTCAGTTCGTACTGCTCTTGGCCGCCGGGCGGTTTGCGGTGGCGGGTTTGAGATGCTTGTCGAAGAACGCCTCCACGATCGGCGCGAGCCGCTGGTTCTGCGCGGGGTTGAATCCGTGGCCGCCGCCCTTAACCACCTCGAAGGTCACTTCTTCGGCCAGCCGACGGTCTGGGCGAGGATGATTCTGGCGGTGGCGGGGAGCTTCAGGGCCGCGGCCAGGGCGGGTTTGTCGGACGGCATGCGCACCACCGTGGCCAGGCCCTCCGCGGCACAAAAGAGATACACGTTCTGGCTGACGAAGCCGGTGTCGGTCGCGGCATAGAACGCCTGTTCCTCCGGCGTGGAATTTTTCATCTTCGTCGTGTCGGCCACATAGACGAGGTTCAGCGGCGCAGTGGCGACGAAGTCCTGTGCGCCGGTCAGTTTGCGGAAATCGCCCCTGGCAACGGCCTTGAGGTTGTGGGCCTTGACGTCGTGGAGCCAGATGCCCTCCGCGGTGACAACGTAGATTTCGATCTCCTGCCAACCCTTGGCCGAGGGTGCGGTGCGGTGGGCGGTGGTGGGGCGATTGACGCCGTTTGCTGCCCACAGCAGATCGGAGAGCATCTGTAGCGCGAGCGCCTGCGGAGCGAACTCGCGCGTGGATTTGCGCTCCTTCAGCACCTGGCGCAGCGGCGGACCGCCGGCCATCTGCGGCGCCGGCAGCGCCACATCGGCCAACTCCTGTGCCAGGGCCAGGCTCGCCGCCAGCGCGAGGACGCCCACCAGCATCTTGATCGTAGTCTGCATCGTCCGTTTCTTTCTGCTTTGTTTCACCGTGGATATTTTCACCGCGTTCGCTTGAGCAGCCAGGCCATGTTCGCGCCCAGCGTGGTCATGGTGCGCATCGCTTCCTCGTCCTTTTCGACCTCACCGCGCTCGCGGCCATAGCCGATGTTCCAATAGCTGGCGCCGGGGACCAGCATCTCGTTGATCAGGAAGAAGTGATTGATGCTGTCGAAGACATGGATGCCGCCGGCGCGCCGGACGGCGACGACCGCGGCGCCCACCTTACGCCGGAAAAAGTTGTCGCCCGCCCGCCCCACGAAGCCGGCGCGGTCGATCAGCGCCTTAAGCTCCGGGGTGAGGTCGGCAAAATAGGTCGGCGAGGCGAGGATCAGGCCGTCGGCCTGCCGCATCTGCTCGATCCAGCCGTTCACCGGATCGTCGTCCTGCGAGCAGCGGCCGTTCTGCAGCTTGCGGCATTGATAGCACGCCTTGCACCCATGCAGGAGCAACCCGCCCACCTGCACCATCTCGGTGGCGATCCCTTCCTGCTGCAGCGCGCCGAACACCTGCTGGATCAGCCGGGCGGTATTCCCGTCCTTGCGCGGACTGCCGTTGAACGCCAAAACTTTCATGTGGGCCCCTTCTTTTTGCGTGCCTTCCCAAGCTTGAAAAAACGCGGCGGTATCTTTTCAAGCCTGGGACAAAATTGCACGCCGAATTTCTAGGGCGGGAACGCGCAGGGGCGCGGCGAGGATCTAAACGCAAAGACGCGGAGCAAATACGGAAGCTGAAAGCCCTCCGGATTAGGAGGGGCGCAGAGCGGAGGCTGAAGAGGTAATCGCAAAGCTGAAAGTCCTGCTCCGGGCAGGAGCGTTGAGGCCCGCAGAAGGCGCAAAGCAGAGCCAGCGGCAAACGCCAAGTTGAGCCTCTTCCTTTGGCAAGCAAATCAAACGGAAGGCGTTGCGGAGGTCAGGGATGCGAGGGCACCCATTCAAAATATTCATCCAGTTGGCCGCCGTCCTTGCACTGCGCCTCGGCTGTTCGAAATATCTGTTGCCAATTTACCGGCTTATCGCCGCAGGATTTTGGAGAGCATAAATAAAATGTGTAATTCTCAAATCCAGCATACGCTACGTCTGCCAGGCCGGCCTGAACCAGAACCTCTTGGGCCCAGCCGCCGGGGCCAGCGCCCTGGAGCCATATCAGAGGGACTCCATCCACATCATTCACCGGGGTCAATTCATTCGAGATGCTGAAATATCCGCCATAGGTTTCGAAGTAACATTCCAGTAATTGCTGGGCTGCCATGATCTGCCCCTGGTCTTTCTTCGGCGCAATGCCAAACAACCTGCATCTGACGCCATTGACGTCCAGCTCAGTCGCCGACAGCACCTTGATCTGCCTGGGCATGGACGGGTGCATCGCCTTCAGTTTTTTCCACGATTCCGTTTCTCGTGTATCATAGGTGGCGGCGTTGTGAACAGGAGCGACCGAACTGACAACGGCAATCACCTTCAAATGAAACCGGTAGTCCTCGCTCGCGATAAGCTCATATCCGCGGCCGATGAAGCTGCCCCGCATCTCGATGATCTCTTCGGGCAGAAGGTGCCCCGTTTTATTTCCGTGCAGCAGCTCATAGGCCTGGAAGTTGTTGGCGGGGATACGATGCAGATCGTCGCTAAATATCATAATCGCGGGGGGCGAGAGGACATTGGTCTCAACCCGGTCAACCTGCAGTGCAAAGAGCGTATCATCCCCATAGACGAGGGTGGCATGCACATGCACCGTTTGACCATAAGGTACGCCGAGCATTCCGGGGCGGCTTCTGTCCCCATAGGGAATCTTGGGGTGGCGTAGCTGGATGATATCGGACTGGCACGACATGAGCGCGAAGGCGAGCGGGATGGCCCACAGATAAATGGACAAGCCCTTCATCGCCTCGAAATCCCCGTACAGGTCCCCATTATGACCGCGCAAGCCGCATCCTGCCATACACGCTGTTGAGTATGTGTGAGGACTGCTTTCGATCCAACGTTTTTTATCTTCCGTTCAAATGCTGTCAGCTACGGTTCCATCTCCGCGACCTCATTGGCCTCTGCGGTGCTTTCTTTTCGCCCTGGCGGACCTGGCGCTCCTGCCAAGGGCAGGACGTCCAGCTTGGCGGTTCACGCTGCCCGCTTATTTCCCGCCCATCCGCTGGGCCCAGGCGGCGAGCGGGCCGCCTTCGCTGATGTCCGAGACGCCGGCGCGGCGGGCGACATCCAGGAACTTCTGCAGCAGTTCGGCGCGCGCGGCGTCGGCGACGTGCGGCGCGGCAAGCTGGACGTACCACACCGGCAGGCGCGCGGTCTGGACGCGCCGCAGGATGGTTGGGTCGCCGGCGGCCTGCCGTTCGGCTTCGTCGAACAGCGTGTTGGCAGCGGCGAGAAAGTCCTTGTTGAGGTAGGCAGCCTGGGGGCCGTCATAGATGTGGGCGTGGACGTTGGTGGCGGCCACCTGCTGCTGCAGCAGGTCCACGTAGCGGCCGAGCGCCCCGGCGGCGGGGCCGTAGTAGCCGGCGAGGAATTCGGCGGTGAGCCGCGGCACGTCGGCGTCGGGGTTCCACAGCAGCTTGGCCAGCAGCCAGGCGCGCAACGGCTCCAGCTCGCCGGCGCCGCCGGCGGAATAGTTGCCCTGCTCGAACAGGCCCTGCACGCCGTGCGTCACAAAGCAGCGGACATTCGCCTGCAGCGCCGCGAAGTTCGGGAACGGCTGCTGGTAGTTTGCGAAGTCGGTCGTGTAGTCCCACACGTAGAGCCGCGGCGCGACCGGCTGCCACGCGGCGAGGTCGGCGACGAACGTCTTGTTCTCTGGCGAGAGGCAGCCCTCCAGCGGGTGCGCGAAGCAGCACTCGATCGAGCAGAGACGGATGATGACGTTCGGGTGCGGGCGGAGCGTCTTGGGCGGCCGGCGCGTGTACTGGTAGGCGAGCGTATCGAGGCGGACGTGCGGCGCCTCGGCCGCGATCGCCTCCGCGATGTCGTTGACGAACTTGATCAGCGAAGCCGCCGGGCTGCCCTCGGCCTCGTCGAGCGCCCGGCACGTGGCGCACTGGCAGTAGTTGAAGGCGTCGTTCTGCGAGACGCTGATAATGTTCGCCTCGGGATGTTCCTTGATCCATTGCCGGACGCGCGCGGTCGCCAGCTTGACCACGTCGGGGTTGGAGAGGCAGCGCTGGACGTAGCCGCCCTGGCGCACGCCCTTGATCTCCGGGAAGTAGTCCGGGTGCTCCTTGAACAGCTCCGGCGGGACCAGCGCGTCGAGGCTGTGGACGAACGGGAAGTAGACCGCCGCGCGGCCGCCGTGCCGCTCCATCAGGCCGTAGTTCGCGCCGTTGAGCCGCAGCCGCGCCGCGAAGTCGGCGTTGTGCAGCAGCGCGCTCCAGAAGACCTCGCGGTAGGCCAGCGGCGGGATCTGCGTCACGTCCAAGTCCGGCACCGCGAGGCGCGCGCGCCGCGGGACGACCTCGCAGTCCGGCGCGAACCAGCGGACGCCGAAGTGGTCCTCGAGCAGCGCATAGACGCCATAGAGCGTCCCGCGCGGCCCGCCGCCGGCGATGACGATGCGGCCCGCGCCGGAGCGCAGCACGAAGCCGTCGCTGCCGAGTCTGGCAAAATCAATTGTGGGCGCAACGCCGTTCAAGCGCGAATTCCGCCCGACCACGATCTCGTGCGCCGCCGCCGGCTCGGCCTCGGTGACAACCGCCAGCCGCGCACCGCTGATGCGTTCGAGGTAGCGTTGCAATTCCTCCGCCGCATAGCGCTCGGCCGGCGCGGCGTTGGTCGCGATGACGATGCGCCAAGCTCTCCGGCCCTGCCGAGCCAGCGTTGCGCAGCCGGCCATCCCCACCAGCGCCACGCCCAGCGCTGCCGCCACCGCCAGCTTCATCCAGCGCATCGCCCGCTCCTCCCATTTCAAAACACGTCCACAGCTTTCTCCAAGCCTTGAAAAAACGCAAGCCCTGCTTTTCCACTCCTTGGAAACGCCGACATATGTTCCGTAGACGCCGCGTCGGAGACGCGGCCTACAGAACACGCGCTCTCCGCTGTAGGCCGGGTCTCCGACCCGGCGGAACTTCTTCCTGCGTGCGTGTTTAGCGCGCGGCCAGGGCCGTGTGCATCCGCTGCAGCGCCGCGTTCAGGAGCGTCCGGGGGCAGCCGAAATTCAGCCGCACGAAGCCGCGCCCGTCGAAGTCGGCGCCGTCGGACAGGCCCACGCCGGCGTGCTCGAAAAAGCGGGCCGGCTGCTCGAGGCCGGCGGGCCGCGCGTCAATCCAGGCCAGGTAGGTGGCTTCCACGTGGGTCATGGCGAGCCCCGGCATTCGGCCCACCGCCGCCGTCACGAGGTCCCGATTAGCGCGGAGATAGTGAAGCAGCGCTTGGTGCCAGGCCTCGCCGTCGCAGTACGCCGCCAAGGCGGCCGTGTAGCCCAGGGCGTTGACGAGCGGCACGATCATGCCCTTCGCAGCGATAAAGGCGCGGCGCAGCGTTGGATCGGGAATGACTGCCAGGGCGCAGCCCAGGCCGGGGAGGTTGTAGGTCTTGCTGGGCGCGAGCAGGGTGATGGTGTGGCGGGCGACCTCCGCCGACAGCGTGGCGATCGGGAGGTGGCGCTTATCCGCATCCAGGACCAGGCCGGCATGGATTTCGTCGGAGCCAATGACCAGGTTGTGACGGGCGGCCACGGTGGCGAACTGCTCCAGTTCGGGCCGCGACCAGACCCGTCCGGCTGGGTTGTGGGGGTTGCACAGGAGCAGCAATCTGGTGCGCGGTGTGATGGCCCGCTCCACCGCCGCCAGATCGGCCGCCCAGCGCCCGCCCTGGAGAATCAGCGGAACAGAGACCAGCGCACGGCCGGAAAGACCGGGCGCCGACAGGAAGGGCGGATAGGCCGGGGTGAGCGTCAACACCTCGTCGCCCGGGCCGCCGATGGCCCGGCAGAGAACGTTCAGGCCGCAAACCAGGCCGGGCAGCCAGACGATCCAATCCGCCTCCACCGGCCAGTCGAAATCCCGGGCCAGATGGGCGCGGACCGCGTCGGCCAGCTCCCGCGACGCATGCGTATAGCCGAAGATGCCATGGTCAATCCGTTGATGCAGCGCGGCGAGCACAGCCGGCGGGGAGCGGAAATCCATATCCGCCACCCAGAGGGGGATGATGTCCCGCCCCTGGTACTTGTCGCACTTGTCGCTGCCCGTCGACCGGCGGTCAATGACCGCATCGAAATCGAAACCCGCATCGGTAGCGTCAGCCATGAAGAACCCGCGACCTAGAATTTCAATTGGGCCGCCTGCAGCCGCCGGCCCAGTTCCGCCAGCACGCGGTCGTCGTCGGCCGCGCCCTGCGACTCGAACGTGGCGGAGAAGCGCAGAAACGCGCCGACGTCGTCCCACGGCACGGTGGAAATCGAATGCGCGCGGATCAGGTATTGCGACGCATCCTCCGCCGTGGTGAAGGCGTGCGCTCCGGCGCACCGCGGCGCGGGCACATAAAGGTAAAAGGTGCCGCCGGGCATCCGCGCGGCGAAGCCGGCGCGCTGCAGCACAGCCACGAGCTTGTCCAGGCGCGCGCGGTAGTGTTCGCGGATGGCTTCCGCGAGTTGGACATCCGCAATGCCGGCGCAGGCGGCCCATTGGATTGCCTTGAACTGGCCGGAGTCCACGTTGTCCTTCACCTCGGCGAAGGCCTTGACGGCCTGGGCGTGGCCGGCGACGAAGCCGAGCCGCCAGCCGGTCATGTTGTAGCTCTTGCTCATCGAGTGCAGCTCGAGGGCGCACTCCCGGCCGCCGGGGCGTCCGAGGATGGACAGCCGCTCGCGGCCGTAGATCAGCGTCGCGTAGGCGGCGTCCTGGACAATCAGCAGGTTGTGCCGGTGGGCGAAGGCAATGAGCTGGTCGAAGAACTCCGGCGTCGCCGCCGCGCCGGTGGGATTGTTGGGGTAATTGACGTAGAAAAGCTTGGCGCGGTCGGCGGCCGCGGCCTCGATCCGCTCGAGGTCGGGGAGGAAACCCTGCTCCGCCTGGAGGGGAACCGGCACCACTTCGCCGCCCAGGTAGCGGGCCTGCGTGCCGAGCACGGGATAGCCCGGCACGGTCATCAGGACCGTGTCGCCGGGGTTGACGAAGCACAGCGGCAGCAGGGCCAGCGCGGATTTGGAGCCGATGCTGTGGTTGATCTCCGTGTCCGGATCCAGCCCGCGCACGCCGAAGAAATTTTCCATGTAGCGCGCGGCCGCGGCTTTGAACGCGCCGATGCCGTTGTCGGCGTAGCCGCGGTTGGCCGGATCGTCCACGGCCTCTTTCAGCGCCGCGCGGATCGGCGCCGGCGCCATCTGGTCCGGTTCGCCGACGCCGAAATCCAGCAGTTCCACCTGCGGCCGCGCCTGGCGGGCGGCAGCCTTGGCGCGCTTGATTTTCTCGAATTTGTACACGTCATTCGTCAGCCCGAAACGCACGCCGCCGATGCGCTGGGCAAAAAGCTGTTGCAGATCCATGTCGTCATCCTTCCTGCACGGGCGGCTATTCAACCCCAAACCCCGGCCGATTTCGAGTCCTTATTCGTATAAATAATGCGGAAACATTTGCGGGCCTGGCGCTGCTCAAGGGCCTCAATATTCGCAAGCTGGACCTCTTTAATTCCAAGGAATTGAGGGACCTGACGCCACTCGCCAATCTTCCGCTTGCCGAATTGTTGATAAACAGTACCGGCGTCGTGGATCTTACGCCTCTGAAAGGGTTGCCGTTGCAGCGGCTGAACATCGCGATGACGGAGGTTCGC
>CAIQIC010000206.1 GCA_903871765.1 uncultured Lentisphaerota bacterium | reverse complement strand
GATTTGTTCGAGGCGTTCCACATTCTCCCGCGTGTCCGTGATCAGCAGGTAATTGGTCTGTTCCAGCGCCGCCAGCGCGCCGGCCTTGCCGCCGCGCACCATCGGCTCCAGGATTTTTTTCAGTTCCACCGCGCTGACGCTCTGCACCGGGATGACCTTGGTCACGACCCCCAGTGCGCCCAGCCCCTCCAGGCTGCCCACCACCGGCGCGGCCGGGATGCCGCGCTCGGGCAGCGCCACCAGGTGCAACAGCCGGTCTCGCGCCACCACCGAGTAGCCGCTGGACTCCAGGACGGCCAGGAAAAGCGGATAGACTTCGGCTACCGGAATCTGTGGCGGCGTGACCACCGTGACCCGGCCGGTCACCGTGTTGTCCACCACAAAGCGCCGGCCGGTCATCTCGCCGACCAGCTTGACCAGCAGGCGGAGGTCCACTTGGTCGAAGTTAAAATTGACATAGCCGGCGCGCGCCGGTGGCGCGTTGGTTTGCGCGCCCGCCGCGCCGGTCAGGAGCAGCGCCGCCAGCACAAGGACTGAACCACGCCGGCTCATCGGACAATACCCCTTTCGGAGGCCCGCACGAAGGTCACCAGGTGCTGGATTTCCGGGATCGGTTCGATTTCCTTTTCCATCCGCTCCAGCGCCTGCCGGGTGAGCAAGCCGTCCCGGTACAGCAGGCGGAAGGCCTGTTTCAACAGTCGTTCCGTCGCCTCGCTCACGCCGTGCCGCCGGAGCCCGATGGAGTTCAGCCCGTGGATCGCCGCGGGATTGCCGTCGGCCATCATGAACGGCGGCACATCCTGCGTGATCTTGGTGCAGCCGCCGGTGATCGCCAGCCGGCCCACCCGGCAAAACTGGTGAATGCCGCACAGGCCGCCGATGATCGCCTGATCTTCCAGCACCACGTGTCCCCCCAGCGTGCCGCAATTGGCGATGATCACCTCGTCGCCCACCCGGCAGTCGTGCGCCACGTGGGCATAGGCCATGATGTGGCACCCGGCGCCGATGCGCGTCACGTCGCCGTCATTCGTCGCCGTGTTGACCGTGACGTATTCCCGCAGGGTGGTCCGTTCGCCAATCTCCACCCGCGACTCGCCGCCCTTGAATTTCAAATCCTGCGTTTGCTGGCCGACGCTGGCGAAGGGGAAAATCCGGCAGTCCGCGCCCAGGGTGGTGCAGCCGTCCAGCACCACGTGCGCCGCGATGGCGACGCGCGCGCCGATCCGCACCCGGGGACCGATGACGCTGTAAGGCCCCACCTCCACCCCCTCGTCCAGTTCGGCCGCGGGGGCGACGATCGCCGTGGGATGTATCCGGGTGGCCATGCGTGGTTCAGTCCTCCGGCTTGTTCGCAAACATCAGGTCCGCCTCGCAGGCGACTTCGCCGTCCACGGTGGCAACGCCATGGATTTTATACATGCCCAAGCGGATTTTCAGCACCTTGATCTCCATCCGCAACTGATCGCCGGGGCACACCAGCCGGCGGAAGCGGGCATTGTCCACGGATATGAAATAGGCAATCTGCCCCTGGCGGCTCTCGCTGTGGTTCAACAGAATGCCGGCCAATTGGGCCAGGGCCTCCAATTCCAAAACACCCGGCATCACCGGATGGCCGGGAAAATGTCCCTCGAAAAAAGGCTCGTTGAACGTGACGTTCTTATAGCCGACGATGTAATCATTGGGCCGATAGTCCAGGACCTTGTCCACCAACAACATCGGGTACCGGTGCGGCAGAATCTTGAGGATATCCTCCGCTTTTATTGCTGACATAAAACATCTCCTGCTAGACGTCCGCGCCGCGCACCGCGGCGGTGTCACCCGCGCCGGATCGCCGGCGAAGCGCCCGCACTTATACCAGACCGGGTGCCCCCTGCAAACCAGAAAGCTATCGCCGGCCAAAAGCACACCCGCCGGACAACGGGATGATCCCAGCGCACTGGAAAAAACCAACTAGATCCGGCGGCCGCAAAGCGCAGCGCCCGGCTGTTCCCGCCCGTTCTGCGTCAGCGGCTACGGCTGGACAGCTTCGACGTTCAGGTTCACTTCGACTTCATCGGCCACCACGAGGCCGCCGCTGTCGAGCTTCTGGCTCCACTTGACGCCGTAATCCTGGCGATTGAGCGTCGCCGTCGCCTTGATCCCCAGGCGCATCTTGCCCCAGGGATCCTTGATGGGGCCGGAGATTTTGACCGGCACCTCAACGTCCTTGGTCACGCCGTGCAGGGTGAACTTGCCCTGGAGCACGACCTGATTTCCACGCTTGAGCGCGCCGGTGCTCGCGAAGGTGGCTGCGGGGAACTGCGCCACGTCAAAGAAATCCTTGCTGCGCAGATGTTCATCCCGTTTCTCATTGCGCGTATCGATGCTCGCCACCTTGACCTGGCCGTTGACCTTGAGCGTGGCCGGATCGCTCCCATCGTAGTCCACGGTCCCGCTGAATTCCTTGAACACGCCGTGCACTTCGCTGATCACCAGGTGTTGGACCGCGAACCCGACCTGGCTGTGTACGGGGTCCACCTGATAGGGTGCCGCCGATGCCGCACCCGCCATCAGCAGGGCAACCGCGCTGAGGATGGCCATATCTAATCGCTTCTTCATACTTCCCTCCTGTTAATTACCTGCCATAACATCCCCGCTCCACGCGGGTTGTCAAGCGCTGAAGCGGAATTCAATCACGTCGCCGTCCTGCACCACGTAGGTCTTGCCCTCCAGCCGCAGCCGGTTCTGCTCCCGGCAGGCGGCATGGTTCTTCAGGCGCAACAGGTCGTCGCAGACGACGGTCTCGGCACGAATGAAGCCGCGTTCGATGTCGGTATGCACCTTGCCGGCGGCTTGGGGCGCCAGGGTGCCGCGGCGGATGGTCCACGCGCGGACCTCGTCCGGGCCGACGGTGAAGAAGCTGATCAGGTCCAGCAGGCGGTACGCGCTGTGAATCAGGCGGATGCGCGCGGGCTCGCTGATGCCGTAGTCCTTGAGGAAATCGGCCTGTGCGCCGGCTTCGAGCGTGGCGATTTCGGCCTCCAGTGGCGCGCAGAAGGTCAGCACCTCCAACTGGTGCGCCCCGGCCGCGGCGCGCAGCGGGTCGAGACCCGCCCCGTCGAGCTGTCCTTCGGCGACGTTCGCCACCACCATGACGCGTTTTTGCGAGAGAAACCGGAAGCTGCTGATGCGCTTTTCCTCCTCGATCGTGAACGCCAGGTCGCGCAAGGCCCGGCCCGCTTCAAGTTGCTTTCGGCAACGGTCGAGCACCACCCGCTCCGCCTCGTTGCCCTTGAGCCCCCGCTGGGCGTCCTGATCAATTTTCTCGATCCGCCGCTCGACCTTCTCCAGATCGGCCACGGCCAGTTCCAATAGCAGCGATTCGAGTTGCCGCGCGGGATCCGGCGGCCGGCCGGTATAATCCATCTCGCCGAATGCCTGGACCACGATCGCGAAGGCGTCGGCCTCCGACAGAAAAGCATTCAACTGGCTGAAGGAATTGCCCTGCCCCGCGGCCGGCGGCGGCAGCGCAACGTCCACAAAGGTGACCTCCGCGGGGGTGTATTTTTTGGGCTGATAGAGGTCGCGCAGCCCTTCCAGCCGCACATCCGGCACCTTGACGGTGCCGAGCCGGTGCGCGCCCTTGGCGGCGAAGTGCGGGCCTTGCGGCGTGTTCGTCAGCGCATCAAAGACCGCCGTCTTGCCCGCGCGCGGCGCGCCCACCAGAAACAGGGACAACGATGGCATGCTGCTTTCTCCGGATAACCATTCATTCCAACGCGCGCTGCGCGGAGCCCCTGCGGTGCGGCCCCGAACCAGACGGCATCTTGCCGCCATGCCTGCGGGCCTAGCAAGCACATAATACGGAGCCCGGCAATGTTCTCGCTATCGGCGGGCATTTTTGCTAGGGTTTTGCCATGTCTCTTTTCCCAAGAGGAGTGACGCATGCTTAAGATGCCTGCAATTCGCACGTACGTGGACACCTCCGTGTTTG
>CAIQIC010000205.1 GCA_903871765.1 uncultured Lentisphaerota bacterium | reverse complement strand
TCTCAAGTCCCTCGGACAAGACGGTGTGGACAGTGACGACGACATTGCCAACTGGAAGGCGGATACCGGGCCGGGCGGCATGAAATGACGCCGCCATCTGCCGGGCACGCCGCCGGCAGAGCCGCCCGGGTTTTCCGTCGCACGCGCTGCTTTATCAGAGGGGCTCGTCCGACCATTGGAAAGCAGATGTCACTTTTTCGTCAGGGAACTACGGGCGGCGGGCCGTGGGGGCCGGCCCGGGGGCGCCGGGCTTTCACCCTGATGGAACTGCTCCTGGTGGTGTTTATCGCCATGCTCCTCGCGTCGCTGGTGATGCCGGCGTTCCTGCGGTCCTTTCGCGGCGCCCAACTGCGCTCCGCCGTCCGTTCGGCGGTGATGATCCACCGGCACGCCCGCAACCTGGCCATCCTGCGCCAGCGTCACGTGGCGGTGCGGGTGGACCAGGAGCAAAACCTGTTTGACGTGATCGTGTTGCCGCCGCAGGCCGGCGACCGGCCGCAGGACCTGGAGGAGTGGCTGCAGCAAACATGGAACGACGAGGAAACGCAGCCGTCCGAGGAGGTCCCGCCGGCGGACGAGCCGATGGTGCGACACATCGTGGGGCGCAGGCAGGAGACCAACGCGCCACCGCCCGTGGCGGGGCCGTCGTCGGCGCTGGTGCTGGAGGTCCGGCGGAATCTGCCGGCGGGCGTGCGCATCGCCTCCGTGGAAGTGAACCGCCCGGAGGCCGAGGCGCCGGGGCCGATCTGGATTTTTTATTATCCCAGCGGTCTGTGCGAGGGGTTCGTGCTGCACTTGCAGGATGAGCGCGCGCGGACGGCGGAACTGAGCGCCGATCCGCTGACCGGCCAGGTGACGGTGGAATACCTGAATGAAAATGCGGGGCTGATCGAAAACTCGTCGGCCATCCGCCCGGAGGGTCCATGGAGCGCCGCCGCCGACAGGGCATGACGCTGATCGAGGTGCTGCTGGCGCTGGCGATTCTCGGCCTGGGCCTGGCGGTCTTGATCGAGTGCACCGCGCGTTGTCTCGGGGTGGCGCGCCGGGCCAAGAATTTCGAGGCCGCCCGCTACCTGCTGCACCGCGTGGAACTGGAGCATCCCCTGAACGGCAGCGATCCGGTGGCGGCGGGCGTGGAGGAGGGCGTGTTCGGTGCGCCGTATGACGCCTTCTCCTGGAGCCGGACCATTGTCCCCGCCGGGCTGGACGAGGAACCGTTGTTCGAAGTATATACGCGGATCACCTGGTCGGACGACCGCCGGGAATCCACCGAAGAAACCGCCACCATGGTGTTCAAACCGGAGCAGGCCAGTGCAGGCAGCGTCCCTGTCAATAAATAAACCGGGGGCCCGCGCGGCGGCGCAGCGCCGGGCGCGGGGCTTTACGCTCATCGAGATCCTGGTCGCGCTGGCGGTGCTCGTGGCCGTCATGGCCATCATTGTGAGCGCCTTCAGCGCCGTCATGAACGGCTGGGATCGCGGCCGGCGCGCGCTCGACGGGTTGCGCCGCGGCGAATACGTCATGGAACAAATGGTGGAGGCGCTGCACTCCGCCATGGTCTCGGGCGCCGCGAAGAAAGCCGGCGCCTACAGTTTCGAGGTGGGCAACGTGGCGGCCAACGTGCCGGTCGGTTCGCTGAGCTGGGTGACCACCAGCAGCGCTTTTCTGCCGCCCCACTCGTGGCTGGAAAACGTGCCGCACCGGCTGGCGTTGAGCGTGGAGCCCCAGGCCAACGGCGAACTCGCCCTCATGGCCCGCGCCTGGCCCTATCTGGCGGACACGAACACGGTGGACCTGACGCCCGGCTTCATTGCTCCGGCCATCTGCGGTCTGGCCTGCCAGGTGTACAATTACGACACCCAGCTCTGGGACGATGAATGGGCCGCCAGCAATAACCTGCCTGCCCAGGTGCAAATTACCCTGTACGTCACCGTGGCGGATCGCGTCGAGCCGATGGTGCTGCAGCGGTTGGTTGAAATTCCGCTCGGCGTGACCAATTCGCAACAAAGTGCCGATATCTCGACCTTCCCGGCACCCACCACCAGCGGCAGCAGTGGCGGCGGCGGCGGCACTGGCGCCGGCACCGGCACCGGCGGCGGGAGCGGCAGCGGCGCCAGGAAATCCAATTCCGGCGGTGGGTCGTCGGTCGGCGGCAGCCCGGCGATGCCGCCGGGGCCGAAACGGAAATGAACGGGACCAGCCGGGCTATGCACCAGCGATGAGCGCACGGGAAACCAGATTAAGGACAGGACCAGGGGCCGGTGTTTCACGCCGTGGCGCGCGGGGCCGCGCCGGCTCGGCGCTGATCGTCGTGCTGTGGGTGCTGATGATTCTCGCCCTGCTGGTGGGCTCGCTGGCGTTCGACATGCAATTGGAATCCAACCTGACCGGCTATCAGCGCAGCCAACTCCAGGCCAAGCAACTGGCCCGCGCGGGCATCGAGTGGGCGCGTTATCTGCTGAACCGGAGCTTGACAGCCACCGCGCAGTTGCCGATGCAGACCGGCGACGACGAAGCCGTGTATCGCAACGCCATTCACCTCGCGCGCGGGCTGGCCGTGACCAACGTGGTCCGGGAGCTGGGCACGGGCCGCTTCCGCGTGGATTTCATCCCCGAACAGGCTTTTCGCAATGTGAACCAGCTCGCCGATCAGGATTGGCAGAACGTGCTCGGACGAGCCGGTGTGCCCGCGGAGCAATGGCCGGCGCTGATTGATTGCTTCAAAGATTATATAGAGGTGGGCGAGGATCACCGCATCAACGGCGCCAAATCGGACGATCCCTTTTACCAGGAGCGCGGCTACGGCATCAAGGGCGCGTTGTTGGATACCGTGGCTGAGCTCCTGATGATCAAGGGCTTCACCCGGGAGCTTGTTTACGGCCGCCGCGCTATCCAGCCGGGCGATCTGCCCCAACCCGGCATCGCATCCTGGCTGACCGTTTGGGGCGACGGCAAGTTGAATTTGAACGCGACGAGTCCGGACGTGATGATGACCATAACAGGGATTGATGAAGCCGTAACTAGTGATATTATAGAACGACGCAAGGGCTTGGACGGGGTGGAGGACACGGTGGACGACGGGTTCTCGAACCTGAACGAGGTTTTTGCCTTTACGCGGCTGCCGCCGGTGCTGCAGGGGCTGTTTAGCGTGAACGAGCACCGGTACATGCGCGTGGTGGCGGTGGGCGCGTGCGGGGATGTGTATTCCCGCATCCAGTGCGTCATGTTGCTGGGCAGTCGGAACATAAGAATCATCTTGTGGCAGGAGGGCGACGCACCCTGACGGTGGGGCCGTCAGGACGGCGGCAATAAACGGCAGCCACGGACGTTATTGGACTGGGCCACGTGGTTGGGCGGCCGGGGGAACAGGAGCAACGGTGGGATCGCGATACATAACCGCGGTGGTGTGGCGCGGCCAGGTGCTGGAATGGACCACGCTGGCCGAGGTTAAAGGCGGCTGGCGCGTGAGCGCTCATCGTGAGATCGCGGTGGAAGCGTCGCCAGCCGGCGTCGGCATCGCCGTGACGCCCCTGTCCGCCGCCATCCGGGCACATCAGGCGGCCTGGAAGGGCCGGGTGATCCTGGCCGTGCCGGCCGACGAGGCTTTGCTCCGCGTCCTCAGTCTGCCCTCCGCCGATCCAGCCGAACTCTACAGCATGGCCGAATTGCAATTGGATAAGTTCTGCCCCTTCCCCGCGGAGCATATGCGGACGGCGGTGGAGGTGCTGGAACAGCACGACAAGGTCTCGCGGGTGATCGTCGCAGCGGCCCAGCGCGAGACGCTGGAGGCGCTCGGCGCGTTGGTGATTGAGGCCGGCTGCCTGCCGGATGGCGTGGACGTGGACCTGCTGGGCTGGTGGCACCATCTCGGCGGCCGCGGCGCCATGCCGGGCTGCGAGATCCTGCTGTTACTGCGCGCCGCGCGGGTGGATCTCATTGCGGCACAGGATGGCCAGCCGGCGTTGTTCCGTTCCTTCGGCCGCACCGCGGGCGAAGCGAACGGTTTGAGCAGCGAAGATCTGCTGGAGGAAATCAATTACACGTTGATCGCCTTGGAGGCCGAATGGGGCGCCGTCAAGCCGCGCTTTGCGATCTGGCGGACGGCCGACGCGCCGCCAGCCTGGGAACAAGCGCTGCAACAGTTGCCGGGCGGCCTGGCGGAGGCGCATGACCTTGAGGATCTGCCGCCTCTGAGCGAGGGCTTGGCGCGCCGCGCCGCGCAGCCCGCTGGCCGGCAAATCAATCTGGCCCCGCCGGAATGGGATGCCGCCCGGCGGCAGCGTCGGACCCAGCGCCGCGTCGGTCTCGCCGCCGCCGTGCTAGCCGGCATCTGGTTGCTGGGCCTGGGCGTTCTGGTGGTGGGCAACCAGGTGCAGCGCCGGCGCGTGGCCGCGCTCAAGGCCGACGTCGCCCGCCTGGAAAAGCCGGCCGACCGGGTGCGCGAGCAACTGGAGCAGGCGCAAACCCTGGAGCAATACACCGACCATTCCCGCTCGGCGCTGGAGATGCTGCGCGAAATCAGCCAGCGGCTGCCCGCCGGGGTGCGGTTGACCTCGTTCATCTATCGAAAGAATAATTCCCTGGCGCTGCGCGGCGAGGCCGAGGCCCCCGAAATGATTTACGACTTCATGCGCGACCTGGAGCAGACCAAGTTGTTCCTCCAGATCAAGCCGGAGGGCATCACCAAGGCGCCCACCACCCCGGCCGGCGGACAACGCACCCAATTTGGCCTGACGCTGACCCTGGCGGGAGGTCCGGCATGAAATTGAACACCCGGGAATTGATGGTCGTCGCGGGGCTGGTGCTGCTCCTGGCGCTGGTGGTCACGACGTGGCTCGTCTCCGTTCAGGTCGCCGAGTGGACCAGTTCCCTTCAGGTGCAGAAAACCCTGCGGCGCCGCGTCCAGACAGCCCAGGGGCTGGTCAACCAGCGCGCCGAGGCGGAGCGCCGCCTGCAGGCCGTGCAGCGGCAGTTGCCGGACTATCCGCCGGACAGGGATGTGACCGCCGAACAGATGACGGCCTTGGAACGCCTGGCCCAGGAGCAGGCCCTGACGTTGATTCGCCGTGATCCCGATCGGGAGAAGACGAGCGGCGAATTGTGCGAGCTGTCCATCCATTGCATGTGGGAGGCAAGCCTGGAAGGCCTGGTGCATTTTCTCTATGCTTTGCAGCAGCAAGGCGCTACATTTGACATCAGTCAGTTGACGGTGATGCCTGCGGCCGGCACCACCGGGCCGTTGAAGGGCACGTTTACCGTGATTTGTTCCTACAATCGGAAAGGGCCGGCAGTCGAAGGGAAACCCGCGGTCGAAGGGCGACCCAAGGTCGAAGGGAAACCCAAGGCCGAAGGGAAACCCAAGGCCGAGGGGAAACCCAAGGCCGAGGGGCTGCAACCCAAAACGCCACGAAGAGTAACACCATGAAGACACGCTTTGTTCTGCGGATCGCCGGGCTGTGTTGCGGCCTGGGCGCGCTGGTCTGCGATGCCCAGACCAATCTCCCGCCACCCACGCTGCGCCCCAGGCCCCCCGGTGGACTGCAAGGCCTCCGGCCATCCGTCCCGGTGGCGCCTTATACCTCCACCGGCGGCATGGCGGCCGCCAGATCCTTGACACCGCCGGTTCTTCCGCCAACGGGCGCGGCGGCCGTGGCAGGTACAGCGTCGGCAGCGACAACGAAACCGGCAACGGCAGCAACCACAGGGCGCACGGCGCCCGCGGCAGCCGGGCAGGATACGCTGCTGGCGTTGAATTTCAAGGAAGCGCCGCTGGACCAGCTTTTGAGCCTTTATGGCGAACTTACCGGCAAGACCATCATCAAGGCGCCGGCGGTCACCGCGGTCATCTCCCTGCGCAGCCAGAACAAGTTGACCAAGGCGGAAGCCTTGCAGGCCATGGACACGGTACTGGCCATGAACAATATCTCGATGGTGCCGATGGGCGAGAAGTTTCTCAAACTGGTGCAGGCGAACGTCGGCCGCCTGGAAGGCATGCCTTTGACCCGCGTCATGCCGGATAAAGCCCTGCCGGAGACCGATCAGTTGGTCAGCCATATCGTTCAACTGAAGTACATGGAGGTGTCAGAAGCGCAGGCGGTGATCCAGGGGGTGCTGCACGGTTTTGGAAAAGTTCAGCCCATTGAGCGCACCCGCAGCCTGCTGGTCACCGACACCTCGGCTAATCTGCAGCGCATCATGGAGATTCTGGAATTCGCGGATCAGCAATTCGAAGGCCGCGTGGAAACCAAGATATACGAAATGAAACACGGCGAGGCTGCGGCCATCGCCGGCAAGCTCAACGAGTTGATTGCGGATGCCCAGGCCAAGGAAGACAAGGCGCGCGCGGCGGCACCCGCCCCCACACCCGTGATGCCAACGGTCCCTATGGGCGTCATCCGGGCGCCGCGCCCGACCACGTTGGACACCGCCACCCTGGGCGAGCGCGAGTTGGTTCAAGGCCGCGTCAAGATCCTGGCTGATGAGCGCACGAACATCATCCTCCTCATTTCCCGGCCGGTGAACTTTCCGCTGTTCGACCGCATCATTGAGGTGCTGGACCGCCAGGTGGATCCCGAAGTCATCGCGCGCGTGCAGCCGCTGCGCTGGGCCGATGTCGGGGAAACCGCCGCCCTGCTCAACGCTTTGATCGGAGGCAACTATTCGGGTGGCATGGGCACGACGGGCACGCGGGCGGTCGGCGCCGGCGGCACTACGACCCGCACCACCACCGGCACCGGCACGGGCACCGGCATCGGCACGGGCACCACCACCGGCCGGTCAACGACCACGAGCGGCTCCGGCACCACGGCCGGCACATCCTCCCGGTATGGCTCGCGTTCGACCGCGAGCAGCCGCCTGGGGGGCGGAGGAGGGGGCGCCCTGCCCAGCGGCTATATGCCGGGCGCGGCCAGCACCGAACAGTTGGGGCTGGGCCAGATTTCGCCCTATACGCGCGTGCTGCCGGACCTGCGCACGAATTCCCTGCTGTTGATGGGTACCAAGCAGGATCTCCTCATGCTGCAGCAGGTGATTGACCAGTTGGATGTCATGCTGGCCCAGGTGCTGATCGAAGCGGTGATCCTGGAGGTCGAGCTGTCCAAAGAAACGAGCATGGGCATAAACTGGCTGCAGCGGTCCATGATGGTCTACAACAAGAGCAACGCCGGGCCGGGCGGCGGTTTGGTGACGCGCCAGGCGGTGGGTTCCTTCGGCGGCGGCTGGAGCGCCGGCGGCGGCAGCCTGCCGGATTCGGCCGCTATCAACAAGGGCTTCGCGTTGCCTCAAGGGCTGACCTATTACAGCACCATCACCGGCCTGAATATTGACGCCGTGCTCAAGATGCTGGCCACCAGTTCCGACGCGCGCATCTTGTCCACGCCGGTCATCATGGCCACCGACAACACCCAGGCGGAGATCAAGAACACCGAGCAACGACCCGTGGTCACCACCACCAGCACCTATGCGATCAACAACGGCGGCGTGCTCTCCAGCTACGAATATCGCGACATCGGCATTGATTTGATCGTCACCCCGCACATCAACCCCAACCGCATGGTGATCATGGACATCTCCCAGACCGCTGACTCATTGGGAGGAGAGGTGACGATCAACAACAACCAGGTGCCGATCATCAACAAGCGCGAGATCAAAGGGTCCATCACGGTCGAGAACCGCTCCACGATCGTCCTCGGCGGCCTGGTCAAGACGGACGACAGCAAATCCCGCACCAAGGTGCCCTTCCTGGGCGACATCCCCTTCCTGGGCGCGCTCTTCCGCACCGACGACAACAAGAGCGGCCGCACCGAACTGCTGGTTTTGATCACGCCGTATGTGCTCCAGACGCCGGAGGAGGCGCGGGCGGAAACCGCCCGGCTCCATCGCGAGTCGACGATGCAGGAAGTGATGACCAAGGGTTGGATTGACAGCCCGCTGGCGAAGCCGGATCCGGGGGAAGTGCGCCAGCAGCAGCATGACGCCTGGAAGCAGGCCAAAGTCCGTGATGGCGTATCCCCGCTGCCGCTGCAGCCCCTGCCGCCGGCCGCCAACGCCACAACCACCAATGCCGCCGCATCGGCGCCGGCTACGCCAAGGTGATGTTATGAAGACGGTAGGATCTCTGGCCGTGAGCCTGGTTCTTGCCGGGACCGCGGCGGCGGTGGCGCCCTCCGCCGGTTTCGACCGCTATCAGATTATTTTGAATCGCAAACCCTTTGGCACGGCTGGCGATGTCAGTGCTGCCGCGACCAATGCGGCCGCCAAGTCCGCGTCGGAAATATCATTTGTCAAGGGCCTGCGGTTGACCTTCCTGGGTGACCTGCCCTCCGGGCTGCGGGTGGGTTTGGTCAGTGCGGCGCAGACCAACCAGAGTTTCTTTCTCAGCGTGGGGGAAAAGAGCGAAGATGGAATCGAACTGGTCGCCGTCGATTACGCGGCGGAAGAAGCGACGCTGCGCAGAGGCACCGAGATGGCTGTGCTCAAGCTGACCGCTACTCCGACCAACGCGCCCGCCGTGGCGATCGCGGCGCCTCCGATGCCTCCGGCACCAACCGCCCCGCCGCCGCCGCCGGATCCATCCGCCCGCCGATCCTTTTGGGACCGCCGCCGCGGCGGCGGCACCAATGAAGCCGGCTTTGGCCCTCCGCGCATGGGCGCCGAGCGTATGGAGCAGCGCTTGCAGGAATACCAGATGCGGGCCATTCGGGGTGGTATGCCCCCGCTGCCCGTCCCGCTGACGCCGGAGAATGACGCGCAATTGGTCAGTGAAGGCGTTCTGCCGCCGCAGAACTGACCGTAGCCAGGATTAACAAGGCCGCCGGCGGCTGTCGCGCGGGAGCGTCTGTGCGTATTCCAAGCCGGCTTTCAGTTGATCCCGTTCGAACCACAACCGCGGCTGAATCGTCCGCTCGAACTGAATAATGGCGTTGACGGTCGTGTTGGTGTTGGTGCTGGGCAGGGAGTTGGTGGGGGCGGCGGGCACGGTGGCCGTGCCATAAATCGAACCATACATACTGGGTTCGGCCCAGATGCCCGACATCGTCCCCGCCGTGCCGCTCTGGGACAACGTGCCGTTCATGGTGCCGATGGCTCCGGCGGTGGTCGGACCGGTCATGTTGAAGCTGACGTTGTTCGACTGGCCGTTCTCCGCGATGGTGCCGCTAAACAGTTGATTGTTGTTGTCCACCGCTTGGATTTGATTCCCGTCCTGCTGCACGCTCAGGGAGTCTATGGGGCTGCCGCTGTTGTGGGTAACCAGGTGGCCGCCGCTGGGATTCACGTAATAGCCGGAGAAGTTGTTGCCCACACCGGCGACGACCTCGTTGGGCGAACCCACGTCGCAGCCGGACAGCAGCCAGCCGGCCCCCAACGCCAGCGCTCCGCACACGATCAGCATCCATCTGCGCATACCAACCTCCATCCCTGCCTGGTTCTCACGGCAATCCTTGCCTGGAGGACCAAGCGTTGAACAATCGATTTGTATATCAGGCCGGCGGGCGCCTGGCAAGCCCGCGTCGCGGCCGTCACATGGCCGCGCGGCTCCGTGCCGGGCGGTCGCCGCCGCGGGATCATTTCTTCTTCTTGGGTTGTCGCGGCGGCTCATCCGTGCCATCAATGCGCGTCGCTATCTTGGGATCGGCATCCGCGGTGACGGTGACCTTCATGCCGGGCGTCAACTTATCCAGCCCCACCTTGGCGTGCAGCACAAAGATTTCGGTGTTGGTGGTGACCGCGTAGGTCACATCTTCCTTTTTGATATGATCGAATATCGTGACCGTGTTTTGCGCCGCGTCCACCGCCGTCACCTTGTCGCAATTCGCCGCGTTGGGCTTCTTCTTGGCGGCATTATTGGCGGCGTCCGCGCAGAGGGGCAACACGGCCAGGGTGGCCACGACCGCGCTCAACCGGGCGCCACGGCGTAAGCACATCTTCATAAAGCTGCCCTCGCTTTGCTGAACGACATCCTACCGCAGCGCCGGCTGTCGGACAAGCCGCCGAATTGTTTCCAATACTCCGCCTTAAACGGATTCACGGCGGGCCCGACCGCGTTCTCATTTTCCAGGCACGGCAGCGTTTCGTCCCACCACTTGTCGTAGGCGGCGGTCAGTTGCTGCACGACGTCATCGTGGGCGGCGGCGACATCCTTGGTTTCGCCAGGGTCGGTCTTGAGATCGAAAAGTGCCCATTGGCTGCCGGTACGGACCAGGCTGAACCGGCTGTTGCGGATGCTGCACTGGCCCAGTTTCACCGGCGCGGCGCCCTTTGCCCAGCGGCCGACGTGGGTGACGAGCGTGCGTTCGGGCCAGTCGGCCTGCGGATTCTGCAGCAGCGGCATGAGGCTGCGGCCCTCGACCTGGGCCTTGACCTTGTCGTCGAGCGGCGCGCCGGCCAGTTCGGCCAGTGTCGGAAAAACGTCCATGTGCGCCGTCAGCGCGGACACCGCGGCGGGTTTCAGGCCACCCGGCCAGCGCCAGAACGAGGCCGAGCGAGTGCCGCCCTGCCAGGCGCTGCCCTTGGAGCCGTGCAGGCCGGCGTTGAAGACCCCGACGCCGCCGGTGCCGCCGTTGTCGTTCATGAGAACGATCAGCGTATCACGGTCGAGGCCCCACGCCTTGAGTTGGGCCAGCAGCCGGCCGATGTTGTCGTCAATGTTGGCGATCATGCCGAAGAACTTTGCCTCGGCCGGTTTCACCTTGCCGGCGTAGCGCGCTTCGTCCTCGGGACGGACCTGCAGCGGGGTGTGCGGCGCGTTCGGGGTGATGTAGGCAAAAAAGGGCGCCTTGCCCTTCTGCGCTTCGATCCACTTGAGCGCCTGGCCGAAGAACACGTCGGTGCAGTAGCCGGTGGTCTTCTCGAATGTGCCGTTGTGCTTGATGGCGGGATTGAAATACGTGTTGCCTGGCGCGTCGCCGCAACTACCGGGATACGTCTGGCCGATGCCGCCCGCGCCGTGGATGAACACCTCGTCGAACCCGCGTTTATCAGGCTGATAGGCGTCCTCATCGCCCAGGTGCCACTTGCCAAAGACGCCGGTGGTGTAGCCCGCGCCCTTGAGCACCTGCGCCAGGGTCACGGTCTTCAGGCTCATCCGCTCGCGTTCGAAGATGGTATGCGTGACCCCGTTCTTGAACTCGTGCCGGCCCGACAGCAGGGCGCTGCGCGTCGGCGCGCAGGTCGGGCTGACGTGGAATTCGTTGAAGCGCACGCCTTCGTCATGGAGCCGGTCCATGTTCGGCGTCTTGAGGATCGGATTGCCGTGGCAGGAGAAATCGCCATACCCCTGATCGTCGGTGAGGATGACGATGATGTTCGGCTTGCGCGTTTCCGCGGCGTGGCTGCCCGCGAGCGTGAGCGCCAAGACCAAAGAGGTCAGCGTGAGGCTATGCAGGAGGTGTTTCATGATGTGGGGTTTCCTTTCTTCTTCTTCCCGGCGCGTCCCCCGGCTTTGGCGCCGCTGCCGGGCGGCGTCCATTCGGCGGGCTTGGGGTTGGCGATCTGCAACGGCGCGGTGTCCCCGTAGCGCTCCATTTCCTTTTGCAGGAGCACGGTCATCTTCGCCACCGTCGCGGCGTGCTCGGGCTTGTCGGCGAGGTTGGTCAACTCGTGCGGGTCGGTTTGCAGGTCGAAGAGCTGCGTCTTGTCGATGAGCGGGTACCTGATCAACTTCCAGCGGTCGTCCCGGATGGACCGCTGGCAATTCTTGTAAGCCGTGAAAAGGCAGTCGCGCACTTTCGGCTGCCGGCCTTGGATGACCGGCGCGAGGCTCTTGGCATCCAGTCCTGTCGGCACGGAAACGCCGGCCAGGTCGCAAAGGGTTGGATAGGCGTCGTACAAGTATGCGCATGTCTTGGTTTCGCCTTGCGAGATACCAGGCCCGGCGAAGATCAGCGGGACGTGCAGGCCGCCGAACTCGTAGAGGTTTTGCTTGCCGAGCAACCCGTGTTCGCCCAGCGACAAGCCGTTGTCGCCGGCGACGGCGAAGATCGTGTTGTCAAACTGCCCGGCTTTCTTCAACGCCGCGATGACTCGCTCGACCTGCGCGTCCCAGTACGAAATGGAAGCATAGTAGCGCGCAAGCTTGCCGGTGACGTCCCCTTGGGTGCGTGGCCACGGCAGGGTTTGCTCGTCGCGGACGGTCATTTCGCCATTGTCGAAGGGGTGGAACGGCAGGAAGTTGACCGGCAGGGGGATGCTCTCCGGTTTGTACATCCGGTAGAATTCTTCGGTGGCAAACTGCGGGTCGTGCGGTTCGTGCGAGGCCATGTAGAGAAAAAGCGGTTTCTTGCCGGCGTGTTCCTGGATGAACTGGATGATGTTGTCGGCGTTGCCCGCGGCATTCTTGCCATCCCAATGCCGGTCAAACTCATCATCGAGTTTCTTCGGCCCGTTGTCGTACTTCCCGCTGCGGATCGAAGCGTACCCGGCAGCCTTGATCGTCTGCGCGAGCGTCGGGGTGCTGCGATGGCCGCGCAGATAACTCTGCCCGGTCTGGAGCATGGTCCGGCTGGGCGTACAGACGGCCCCGGAGTTCGAGCCCAGCACGTAGGCGTTGCGGAAGATGAATCCGTGTTCGAGCAGTTTGTCGATGTGCGGGGTCTTGACGACGGGATGGCCAAGCACGCCCAGGCAGTCCGGCCGCAGATCGTCGGCGAGGAGGAAGACGATGTTGGGTTTACATGGTTCAGCGGAAGCGTGGGCGGACACGGCCCAGCAGTTCAACCAGGCCCGCACAGTCAGCGCCAGCAAACCCGCGCCAGCCCCAGCTATCTTCAAGAAATCGCGTCTATTCATGGCGCTACCCCATTCGTGCCCGCGACCCCGGCGGTTTTGCCGAGACGGTAGAGTACATTTTCGGCCTGGAGTTTCACCTTGCCATCCATTTTCTGGCAGCGTTCCAGCACCGGCATGGCCGCATCCATTTTGCCAAGCCGTGCCAGGGCTTCCGCCGCGGCGGCCTGCACGGCGCCGGATGGGTCGGCGAGCCGCTGCCGCAAAGCGTTCTCGGCGGGCGCGGCCTTGTCCCGGAGCATCGTGCAACCTTGCGCTGCCCACCAGCGCAGCGGCTCGCACGGATCGTCGAGCGCCGCGATGAGCTTGGGCAGATGGGCGGCCTTCCGCTCGGAGGCGAGGTTGGCGAGCGTGAACACGCGCTCGATCGGGTAGGCGCCGGGCACGCGCGAGGCGTCGTAGCCTTCGAGCTGGGAGCCTTCCGGCAGGAAACCGTTGTCGTTATTGGCGATGATGCGCTTTTCCAGCGCGGCGCGCATCCGTTCCAGCGTCTGACGGTGCGCCGGGTCGGCGGCGAGGTTGTGGATGTAGAGCCACTGCTGGTCCATGACCGAACGCATCATGTCGTAGCGTTCGTCCATGCGGTCGCGCGTGCAGAAGACGAATTCGTTCGGCTCGGCCGCGTAGAGCGCGGCCAGCGGCGCCAACAGCAGGGCGGTAAGGAGGATGAGATGCGTTTTCGTGTTGGTGGTCATTTTGCTTTGATTGCGGCTGCGCCGGGCTGCGTTCGTCAGTTCTTCCGGCCTTGGCCTTTCTTCACCTCGGTCGGACCGGGGGCCTTCTTCGTCGGCATGAGCGCGCCGACCTCCTGCCGCCAGGCGGCCAGCCGGGCGGTGAGTTCCGTGACTTTGTCCGGGTGCGCGGCGGCGAGATTCTGCTTTTCGCCCGGATCGTCGCGGAGGTTGTACAACTCGCGGGCGCCGTCTTCGTACCACTCGATCAGCTTCCAGGCGCCGTCGCGCACGGCGCCGCTGGGGGCGCCGCCCTGGTTGCCATAATGCGGATAGTGCCAGAACAGCGGGCCGCGTGGGAGTTCGCCGCCCTTGAGCAGCGGCACCAGGCTCAGGCCATCGCAATGCTGCCGGGGCCGCGGCGGCAGGCCGGCGAGTTCGAGCAGCGTCGGATAGAAGTCGTTGCTGATCACCGGCGTGGCGCAGACGCTGCCGGGCTTGGTGACGCCGGGGACGCGGATGATCCACGGCTCGCGGATGCCGCCCTCGTAGAGCCAGCCCTTGCCGCCGCGCAGCGGCAGGTTCGAGGTGGGGTGTCCCTCGGCGGTGGCCAGGCCGCCGTTGTCGGACATGAAGACGACGATGGTGCGCTCGGCGAGACCGTGGCGGTCCAGCGCGGCGAGGACGCGGCCGATGGCGGTGTCCAACTGTTCCAGCATCGCCGCGTAGGCGGCGTGGTTCTGCACCAGGCGCACCTGGCTGTCACGCTCCCGGCCCCAGGCGTCCGGCGGCGCAGCGGCCTGCTTGCGCTGGTACTTCTCGATCAGGTCCGGTCGCGCCCCGATCGGGATGTGGACGGCAAGGAACGGCAGGTAGGCGAAGAACGGTTGATCCTTGTGGGCCTCGATGAACCGCACCGCTTCGTCGGCGATCCGGTCGGTGGTCTTGGGATCGTCCCGCGGCTTGGGCGGCGGCACCGCGCTGGGCGGGTAGTAGAACTGGCCGGTGCCGCTCAGGCCGGGGCCGAAGCCCTGCGCGTTCGGCGAGAACTCGCCGGCGCCGAGGTGCCATTTGCCGGCGAAGAAGTTGACGTAACCCCCCGCGCGCAGCGCCTCGGCCAGCGTGACTTCTTCCAAGGCGAGATGGTCTTGATTGGGTGCGGGCAAGAGCTTCCCCGAACGGTGGCCCCCGATGAAATCTGTGATGTGCGTCCGCGGCGGATACTTGCCGGTCATGATGCTGGCGCGGGTGGGGGAGCAGACCGGGCAGGCCGCGTAGCCGGCCGTGAACCGCAGGCCCTGCGCCGCGAGCCGGTCAATATGGGGCGTTTCGTAAAACGTCCTGGGGTTGTTCGCGCCGATGTCCATGTAGCCGAGATCGTCGGCGAGGAGGAAGACGATGTTGGGTTTGGTCGTGTCGGGCGCGGCCGCCGCGAGCCGGAGCGCCAGGAGGAACCACGCCAAACTACCGAGGATTCTGTTCATGCCGGGGCATGGTACCGTCTTCCCCGCCATCTTCCAAGCCCGTTGTAGGGCAGACACGGGCGCATGGCCGTTCTGCGGGGGCTCGCGCGCCAATGCTTTGTTCTTTCCGGCGCCGCTGCTTCTTTCCGTTTTTAACGCCAAGACGTAGCGCGGCATAGCCGCAACCAAAGCATATTTGACCCGCCTTCTCCAAGGCACTACGGCGGGGCAAGCAGGATTAACAGGATAGTCAGGATAAGAGAGGATGTAACCCCATCCTGTAAATCCTGTTGATCATGTCAAAAAGCCGTAGGTCCTTTATCCACAGATTTTCACCGATTGACACAGATGCAGAAGGCGGAAGAAGAACGCGAACTTCCAGCCCGTTGCGTCCGGCATCTTGCCGGAAGCGGAGAAGCGGTAAACATCCAGCTCCAGGCAGGAGCACAGGAGCGGGCCATGGAAACGGCCCAAGCGCCCCGGCGGTGACGCAGCCGAGCACGAAAAAAAGAGGCCGGGAGATTGCGCTCCCGGCCTCTGTGTTCAGCCTGAATCCAGTTACGGCGCCATATACGCTTCGATGCGGTAGAAGCGCTGCGGAACGCCGGTGGTGCTATCCGTACCCGTTATCGTTATGTCAGCGCCGGTGCCGAGCGTCGTGACGCTGCACGGCGTCCACGCAGCCGGCGATAGCAGGTCATCCTTGTATTCCATCAGATAGGTCACGCCGACGGCAGACGTGAACGTGATCTTGGCCTGATGCGTGCTCGGATCCATATGGAACCCGCTGCTGCCGGGCGCGAAGCCCGGCTCAGGTATCGCCGTGAGAATGACCGTTTGCGTGGCAGAACTGGATTGGCCAATCTCGTTAGTGATCGTCAAGATCACATCACGGCTGCCGGCGCCGGCATAAATGTGGATCGGGTTAACGTTTGTGGCGGTTGCGCTATCGCCAAACTCCCACAGGTTACTGGCGAAGGTGTGACCATAGCCGTAGTCCGAGGTGTTGGTGAAGACCGCCTTCGTGTACGTCGTCGCGACGGTGAAGCTGGCTGCCGGGGCGGCGCTGGGCATGGAACTGACGATCAAGATACCATTGCCGGTGAAGTGGCTGTCGGTATGGTCCGCATCGGAGGTGACGGAACCCCACGTGCCGGTGGCCTGCGGGGTGCCGTCAATAAACAGGCAGTTGACCGTGTTCGTGCCGCCAAAGAAGACAATTCCAGGCGAGACGACCCGCAGGGTGGTCCCGGTAGGCAGGATATCATTCCCGCTAAGCTCCACCCCCAGCACGGTGCCATTGCCCGGGTCCGAGAACCCGTGCCACGTGGTCCCGCCGTCAGTGCTCCACCCCAAGCCTACGGACACGCCATTATCTTTCATATTGCCCATAGGACCGACTCCGCCCCCGCCTTGGCCCACACGAAGCTCAAGGGTGTGCCAGCCCGGCGACAAAGTATGGTTTGCCGTCACAAAGGCCGACCAATCTGTGTCGTTAATCACCACGGTCCCGTCAATCTTGATGAGGCCGTTGTCGTCGAAAGCCTTGCCAAACTTGAACACGACGTCGGTCGAGGCGGGGTTGTTGAAGTAGCCGGTATAACCCCACGTCGTGCTGTCGGTCCAACCATCATACGAATCAGCCATCCGGTCCGAGAGTCGAACGGTGGTTTGCGGGATGGGACCCGTCGTGTCCCAACCGCCGCCTTCTGTCACCAAGCCCTCCCACAGGCCGGGGGTTACGGCGTACTGCGGCAGGTTCAGCGTGCCGTTGCTGACGACCGTGTCGCCGAGGTAGGTGTTGTTCGGCGAGGCCAGACTGAACTGGTTCGCGCCGACCTTGGTCAACCCGCCGCAACCCGTCAGAGCGCCGCCGAACGCGCTGTCCGGGCCATTCCCGCCGACGACCAAGGTGACGCAGCCGCCGACGGCATCCGTGAGCGCCAGGCTCCCGCTGCCGGTCAGCCCGCCGAAGGCAGGGTTGTCGATGCCCGCGTCAAAGGTCACGGTATGGAACGGATCAACATTGACGGTGACCGTTTGATACTGGCCGGCACTGCTGACGACAAGATTCGTCGGCTGCGTGACCACAATGCTGGTGGGATAGTTGGTAGCGCTGCGCCCACTGTCGTCGGCCACAATCAGCGTGACCGGATACGTGCCCCACAACACGTAAGTGTTGGTGAGCGTGGCGACCGCGCTGGTATAGTTGGTGGTGATGCCGTTGCCGAAGTTCCAGGACCAGTTGGTGATCGGGCCATAGCCGGACGAGGAGTTGTCGGTGAAGACCACCTCCAAGGGCGCCGCACCTGAGGTCGGCACTGCCGTAAAGGTCGCGAGCAGCGGGGGCGTCCCCGGGACCGTCACCGTGCCGGTGCCGGCGAAGTGGACGTCGTCCTGATTCCACACCGGAGCGGGAGAACTCGAGGACCCATAGACGCCGGCGTCCTTCGAAACGCCGTCGAGGGTCAGCGCGGAGACGACGTGGGTGCCCGTGTAATTCAGGTTGACCTTGGCGCCACCGGCGCTGATCCTCAGGGGGCCGCCGCTACCCAGGGCGTGAGGGTCGTTACATTGCACTGTGCCGCCAGTGACGATCGTGGGCCCGGCATAGCTGTTACTGACGGTGAGGGTCAGAACCGCGCCATATTGGGTAGAGAACGTGAAGCCACCCGGCCCGCTGATCTCGCCATCGATCGTTTGATTGCAGCACCAACCGTTCTGGCCAAAGAAGGAGTCGGCGGCCAAATAGACAGGCCCTATCCAGCTTCCGCCGAAACCATTGTCTTCCCAATACCTCCCACCGTTCATGGTGAGGAGGCCCCCATGGATTGTCGTCCGTTCCGACATGAGCGTGGCGCCACTGTTAACGGTGACGCTATTCATGTTGAACTCCAGGGGGAAAAAATAGACGTAGTCTTGAACGGGGTCCAGGTAGAGCGTCCCGCCGTTGACCACTACGCTGCTGAAGTTCGTGGGCGCGGTCCTGAGATCGAGCGTCCCGGGTCCGTCATTGGTCAGCGTGCCCCCGCCGATCGGGTCCCCGGTGAACGTGTAGGTGCCGCTACCGCTCACGGTCGTGGATGCCGGCAACATGCCGTCCGTGATGGTGATCGTGCCGCCGGTGGTGCGGTGGAAGATCACAGCGTCGCCATCGGCAAAGACCTGGGGCTGACCGTAGAACTGCCCGACCCAGTTGACGGTCGTGAGGTCCCAAGTGCCGTCGCCGACGCTCCAAACAACAGTCGTCTCAATCGAGGCCTCGTACACGGTCACGACATAGTGATTGGTGACGGCGGCCACCTCGTCGGTGACGGTGTAGGTCACCGGATAGGTGAAGTCGTACGTCGTGGCGCCGCTATCATGGTCGCAAGTCCCGGTGCTTAGCGTGTAGGTGGGCGCGAGGTTCGTCACGGCGGTTCCATTCGGCACATAAAGAGTGATGGTCTTGTTGGTTGAGTCGATGGCCGCCGGGTTGCCGGGCAGCCCGAAGGTCAGGATGTTTGCAGGCGGGGGCGCCTGCTCCGAGAACGTGATATTCCCAATACCAGCGTTATCGGTCTCATCAGTAGCGAATACTATCGTCAGTTGGGTATCCGTCAGGGTCGGCCAACCGAAGCTACTCATCGTAGCCCAATCTGCCACGCCTTGGGCTATGGTGGCCATGACATTGCCGTTATGGTCGAGTACCGTATAGCCTGGGCGGGGGTTGCCACCATATATGAAGGTCTGGAAGTCCATAAGCGTCACCTTGTAGCCCGGATCGGCTGTGAGCGTGAACCTGGTGTCACTGCCGAAATACATGCCGATCCACCAAGGGTCAAGGAATCCGCTCCAACTTCCGCTGACATGGGGCGTGTACCCTTCAGCTCCCGCAGTGTACCCCGCGTTGCCCGGGCTGGTATAATAGCCGCTTACGCCAGCCACGCCAACAGCCCCAATGTCATTAATGAGAGTTGCGTGCGCCGTGCCGGACGATGCGATGAGCGCTGCGGCGAGGCACAGCGCCGGGAGGACGGCGATGATTTGGAATGGGAATCCGGAACGAGTTGATTGTGGTTGCACTGATTTCATACTTTCCTTGTGGTTGCGTTGCCGTTGGGCAACAGGTGGGTTGTATCGAAAGCCGGCCGCAGGGGTCT
>CAIQIC010000204.1 GCA_903871765.1 uncultured Lentisphaerota bacterium | reverse complement strand
GTCGGCAATGAGGATTTTCTTCAGGAATCCCTGGGCAACCCGCCACAGGCCCATGGCCGCGTTTTCCCAGTAAAACCGCTGCGCGCCTGACTCCAGCGACGGCAGATACTGCGTGTAGCGCTTGATCGGACCAGCCACCAGCGAGGGAAAAAAGATGGCAAAAAGCAGGAACTTCAGCGGGCTGCGGATGGGTTCGCCTCCTTTCTTCACCTCGTAAAGGTAATGCACAAACTCGAACGCGAAGAAACTCACCCCTAGCGGCGGCGCGCCCGGCATGATGGTCTTCACGCCCGTCAATAGTTTGTCTGCCAGCACGTGGCTGAGCGGCGCGACCAACTCGCTGAGGAAAAACACGGAATACTTGTAGAAGCACAGCGCCGCCACGCAGACGGCGATGGCGGCAACACAAACCCAAGGCCGGCGTGAGCGCCCCGCGAAGAAGGTGATGATCATCAGCACGATGATCGGCAGCATGCCGGCCGGCCCCGCGAAATGAGCATGAAAGATCAAACAGGCCACCGCCAGGAACCCCAGCCGCGTCCCGGCTCTGGGCAAAATCCAGAAAATCACCACCGCCAGTGTGGCAAAGATGACATACCAGTAGGTGTTGAAGATCATACGGCGGTGGCGTGATTACCGATTTCCGTCGCATTGAGCGATTTTGGAAAAAGCTCTCTGAGGCAATGTTTTTCCGGAATCGATCTGCGGGCTCGGCCCAGGAAAGCCAATGCCCTGGAATGCGCCAGCCTGACGAATGAGGTCAGCGATCGGCATGCCTGCCCGGGGCGTCCATCGGCCGGACCGTCCGGTTCCCGCAGGTTTGGGAGACAACGCTGCGCATTGCAGGCTTGTCCATGTCGTTTTGTTTCACTCATCATCCCGCCTTTCATGAAGAAAGTACTCGTCACTGGTGGCGCCGGCTACAAAGGCTGCGTCCTCGTTCCAAAGCTGCTCGACGCCGGCTATGCGGTGGTCGTTTACGACCTGATGCTCTTCGGGTCGGACGGATTGCCCCGGCATCCCCACCTGCAGGTGATCAAGGGCGACATCCGCGATCTCGCCGCCTACACCGCGGCGCTCCAGGGCGTCCACAGTGTCATCCACATGGCGTGCATCTCGAACGATCCGAGCTTCGAACTCGACGAAACCCTCAGCCGCACGATCAACTACGACTGCTTTGAGCCCCTCGTCGTCGCCTCCCGGCAGGCCGGCGTGCGGCGTTTCATCTACGTTTCCAGCAGCTCGGTTTACGGCGTCAGTGACGCTCCCGAGGTCACCGAGGAACATCCGCTCGTCCCCCTCACCCTCTACAACAAATACAAGGGCCTTTGCGAACCACTGTTGTTCAAACACCAGTCGCCGGCCTTCACCTGCATCACCCTGCGTCCCGCCACGGTCTGCGGTTATTCGCCGCGCATGCGGTTCGATCTAACGATCAACATTCTCACCAATCACGCCGTCAACAAGGGGGTCATCACCGTCTTCGGCGGCACGCAAAAACGGCCCAACATCCATGTGGACGACGTCACCGAGCTTTACGTGAAGATGCTGGAATACCCCGACCGCCTCGTCGCGGGCGAAACCTTCAACGTCGGCTACGAGAATTACACGGTCGCCCAGCTCGCCGAGTTCGTGCGAAAGGTCGTCGAGGAGGAATTTCCCGCCCGGGCGCCCATCCGGATCACGACCACGCCGACCAATGACAACCGTTCCTACCACGTCTCTTCACGCAAAATCCATGAGCGGCTCGGCTGGAAGCCGCAACGCACCATCGAGGACGCCGTGCGCGGTCTCTGCCGTGCGTTCAAGGACGGCCGCTTCGGCAGCGACACCATGACCAACGAGCGTTACATCAATGTGAAGGTCGTCAAAGGCCTCGGTCTCAAATGAGCGGCCCCCAACGGCTCGCGGTCGTCACCGGTGGCGCCGGCTTTATCGGCGGGCACATGGTCGACCTGCTGGTCGCCGAAGGTTTCCGGGTGCACGTCATCGACAATCTGGTCGGCGGCCGTCTGGAAAACCTCAAGCAGCACCAGGGCAGCCCCGGGGTCC
>CAIQIC010000203.1 GCA_903871765.1 uncultured Lentisphaerota bacterium | reverse complement strand
CGGTTACATCTTGGAGGTATCGACATGTTTCAATCCACGCGCCCCGCGCGGGGCGCGACGGGTTATTATGTCAACTCGTAAGTGCTTGAGAGTACCGATTTGTGAGGGGCGGCCTCTCATGCCGCCAAGCTGGTTCCTTCAGCTCTGGACAGGTCGAGGCGGTCGTGGAGGAATTTCACAAGGATTGCGGTTTTGGCGGCAGTTGCGAGAAACTCGGGGAAGGTATTGCGGAGGGCAATAGCCACGACCTGTTCAGAGGGGGCCAGTCCGGGCCGAATGGTGCGGATCCAGGAGCCAAAGGATTGCCATACCAACGTGGGTTTCATCGCGGAGAGGATCTGAAGCAGGCCCTGGGCGATGAGTCCGAGTTGGATGTGGCGATGATAGGCCGCGATCTTTCGGCGGACGGCGTTGCGGTAGACCTCCGATGTGCGGTGCAAGTACTGGTTGCCGCTGACGCGCCGTAGTGGCGTCATGGCTGCCATCCAGAAGTGATAGGCATACACGCCGATGACGTGGAGGGCCTGCTTGAAGGAGACTTCGATCTTGAATCGCAGGCCATAGATGCGGATGATGTCCAAGGGGGACAGCATCAGGTCGGTGCACATTAGCAAGATGGCGCCGCGCTGAGGATGGAGAACCACGACGAAGCGGACGAGGATGCCGACAGGGCGCCACAACAGGTCGGCGGCCCGGAACTTCAGGATCACACCCCTCTCACCATAGACGGGGCTGGGTGCCTCCTGGAACTGGTCGGTCTGTTTCAGCAGCGCAGCGACCTTGATCTTCTTCCCGTACTTGGCAGGCCTGCCCTTGGGCCGCGGCCGGTTTGGCGGCGGGGGTGTTGCCGGGAAGAAAGCTACGCTGTTGCTTTTGACCCGCGTGACCAAGTGGTTGTCGTGGGCCAGCAACCCGCGCACGATGTTGCCGGTGGCGTAGTAGGCGTCGGCCACGAAGTAGAACGGCTCCTGGATTGCCAGCGAGTCGATCAGCAGGATCATCTTGTCCAGCAGGGTTCTGTGGTCGCGGTTGGAAAAGACCGAACCTTCGTGGATGCGGCAGGCCAAGGGCAAGGCGAATACGCTGGATAAGGCTTGGGTGAGCACGGCGACCGCTTGGCAGGAGTGGCCGAAGATGAACTCCGGCTTGGTGTTTGACTCGGATTGTTGATGGAGCTTTTTGACTCCGGGCATCTTGCGTCCGGCCTTGGCGATCTTGATGCCGTCGCCGGCGAGGACGGGCCTGCGGTTCACGCGTAGGATGGCGGGGTGGGCGCGAAAGACCAGGGCGGACCAGGCGCGGGCGAGCTTGTTTAGATTCAGGGCGGGGCTGTGGAAGAAGTCCAGGAGCCGGTCGTAGCAGGCCGGCGCCAGACCCAGGGCACGCACGATGCTGGTGACGCCCACCAGATCCTTGCGAGTGGCGAATCCCGCCAGGCAAAGCGCCATCCACAGGAAGGTTCGGGTCCGGGCGCAGGCAGACCGCAAATCGCACACCAGATTCCACCAGTGGTACCAGAGCATGAGTGGCCTCCTTGCCGGTCGGCACGATTTTTCGGTTTTCGGGGTTGACAATTGTCTTGGCATAGTATAGCATATATATGCTATACCAGCAATGCCAAAAGGAGGCATCGTGGGTCGGAAACGGATTCAGCAGATCGAACAGCGGATTGATCGGATCAAGAGGATGCTACTGGAAATCGGCCCGATGCGCCCGGGCTCGCTGACCCGCCAGTACAAGGATCCCCAGCACCACGCCGGGGCCTACTGGCAGATCAGCTATACCCGTCGGATGAAGAGCCGCACCGAGTACGTCCGCCGGGAATGGGTGAAGGACCTTCGTTGCCAGATCGCTAGTCACAAGCGCTGCAAGAGTCTGGTTGAGCAGTGGATCGACCTGAGTATCGAGCACTCACGACTGACCATGCAGGTCGCGGAACCCAAGGCCACCTAACGCCCTGGAACTCGGTACTCTCAAGAAACACGCCTGGACGCCAAAACACGCTGTAGAAGGTGCTAGACGAACGGCGTTGCTACCAGGGTTGCTACCAATTTCGGAGTGAAGGTAAAGCGAAGCTGCCGGCGCTCCCACCTTTCGTGCCAGCGTACCCTCGCGAGCGCCCTGCCTG
>CAIQIC010000202.1 GCA_903871765.1 uncultured Lentisphaerota bacterium | reverse complement strand
CTGGATGCCACATCAACGATGTAGCCTTCGGCGATGGCCTCTGCCTCGGTGTAAGTGTCGAACGGCTCACCGAATAGGGTAACCGTGGCTGGCGCAGGCGTAGCGGTGAACGCGACAAACATCTGATTTAGGTCATGCTCGCGGATGATCTTGGCGAGTTCCTCCTCCGGATCGGGCTCGGGGGCATCGGCATCGGGTTCGTCCGTTTTGCGGAACGGCAATCGGATGGCCGCGCCCATCTGGCCTTCCTGCGAGCGGTGGGCTTCATCAATCAGGAAGGCGACCCGGAGTTTCTTCAGTTCAGGGTTCTTCTCGATCTCGTCCAGCACCCAGGCAAACTTCTGTTGAGTGGTGACGATGATCGGCTTGCGCTCTTTGAGGAAGTCCGTCAGGTCGTCGGACTTTTTGGCGATGCCCACCACGTCTTTCAGGTGGGTAAAATTCGCCATGTCCTCCCGGATATTCGTGTCGAGCGATTTGCGGTCGGTGAGAATGAACGTGATGTCCACCAACTTTTCATTCGTGCCGGGCTTGAAGAGGCTGTGCAGACGGTCGGCAAGCCAGCAGATGGAAAGCGTCTTGCCGCTGCCGGCGGAGTGGTCGGCGAGATATTTTTTGCCGATGTCGCCCGTGGCGGCAAAGTGCGCCGAGATGTCGTCCGCCACCTTCCGCACCAACCGGCTTTGATGATAGCGCGGGAACAAGGTGAACGCGGGACGCTCCGGCTTGTCATCCTCCGCGTCGCGCTGGGGCACGCGGACGAGGAAGAACGAGAGCGCTTCTAAGAGCTGGTCCTTCGCCAACACCTCGCGATATAGGAACTCCACCGGGTATTCGCTGCCGTCCTTGGTGACGCTTTCGTTCGTCAGTCCGGTGTTGTGCCAGCGGAAGTTCTCTTCCCGGCGCGGGTCGGTGGCGGCCATCACGTCGCTGGTGTCGGCGGCGAGGTAGAGGAACGGATGCCGGAAGATCTTGCGTGCGTGGTCACGGGAGGCGAACTGCGCGACGGCGTCATGCACGGTCTGGTTCTTCTCGTGTTTCAACTCCAGCGCCACGATGGGCAGGCCGTTAAGGAAGAAGACAAAATCAATCTCCTGGTTGGTCTCGCCGAAGTAGAAATGCGGGCGGAAGGTGATGCGGTTCTCGCCGTGTTTCTTGGCGGCGGCACTCTCGGCGGAGCGGGGCTTGGGATAGAACAGCCGGAACTCCAGCCCTCGCACCTTAAGCCCGTGGCGGAGAAGCATCCACAACGGCGTGTGCTCAAGTTCCTTGCGCAGCGCCTTGAACACCTCATCCCGCGAGTCCGTTCCGTAGTCGTCCGTGAGCTTTGTGAGCGTGTCGGCCTGCGTGGCTGTGAGGAAGGCCCAGAGCTGGTCTTCGGCGATGAAATGCTCGGTGTCCGTGATGTCGGACTGTTCGAGCACACCATAACGATGCTCGCGGACAAGGAAATCTGCGATGTGCTGCTGAAAAGTCAACTCGGGGGCTTTTTTCCGCTTAGCCAT
>CAIQIC010000201.1 GCA_903871765.1 uncultured Lentisphaerota bacterium | reverse complement strand
TGAGATCTTGGGTTGAATATTCAACGCCCGCACTTTATTCGCCACGGAGCTGATCAAAAGGGGAAGGTCATACCAGAACATGCCGTCATCGAGAGTGCATGGGCAAGGAAGTAATCATGATGCTCCTTGGCTTTATTCCGGCTGCGGGTTGCGAGATCAAGCAAGGTTGGAAACAGTTCCTCGTCGATGAGCGGTAGACTTTCGAAATGAAGGTTTCTCCGTTCAGAATTGTACTGCCGCTCGATCGCGGAGGGCTCGGTGCGCAACCCGGCAAAAGCAGATTGTATCGCGTCACTTTGCATCTGCGCTTCACGCTAAGAATCAGCCGCGCCTGGCGACATGATTACACGAAATGATGGGCGCGTCGGCTCCATTCGCCTGTAGACCATGCGCCGCTACGCCCACATCTCCATCCTCAAGCCGAGACGATCACGTGGCGGATCCGTTGGAATCAGTTGAGCGGCACCAGCCTGAATGCGCTCGGCGGTCCACAGCGCGGCGAGTGCATCGTTGAGATCGTCCGGCTTGTACGCGCAGCTTCGCAGTTGTCCGACGAGCTTCGTTCGTAACCCCGGCCATTTGCTCTCGATCAGGAGTTCGCGTTCGGATCGGCCGGCTGGCCGACTCTTTCGATGTTGCATCGGCTGGTTGGCGTTCCACACCGTAAAAGAGAGCTCCGGATGAATTTCCCGCACCGTTTGTTGGAGGGTCGGATCCGATGTGAGCAGAGCATCAACCTCCCGGATTTTGCGAAGAATGCCGAAAGTCTGAAGCGACAAACGTCTCCCGTCTGCTCGCTGATGAAGATCTGAGGCCTCGGTGTGGGTTCGGCCAGGTAGCGCTGCCCGGACGGGTGCCGGGAAAACGCTTGACCCTCGCGGTTGCCTAAGCTTTTTGCGCGCAATGAGGTCGCAGGTTCGTGGCCCCTGGTCGGTAAGGCCAATGGGGATATCAACCGCGACGACGGCGCAACGCTCAATCCGGGCGAGTACCGCGGCAATCGACGGCGTAAAAAATGCCGTGATGCTAGATCCTTGCCGGGCCACGCACAACCAACCGCCGTAGCAGCCATCGATCCCCATCAGCGTCATGGAGAAGATCCCTCCAGCAGGCGGTCAATGGCCATGCTTATTACCGTTTCCTGCCACCCGGGAGAGCCAGGATCGTCGTCCCCAGTACGGCTCCGCTGCGATCGTGGAGTGTAATCTTACATGTGGCGCCCTTGCACCGTACCCAAAACGCGCCAGTTGCACACGCTATACACGCTGAAATCAACCTGTTACTCTCAAATTGGAAGTAGTTTTCCTTTTTCGTCCAGGCTTTGCCCTTTCCTGCCCACATGTAGCCCGCGATTCTTTTTCCAGTTAATTTATTCCTCATTGGTATAGCCTTCATCGACATCCTCCTTCCAATCACGCACTTCGGACGGGACAAAGATTATCGCGGGAAGGCTCGGCCTGTCAACGGCCATTCAGGGCAACATCATCGTGACGCCGCGCGAAAGAGCTGAACTGGAGGCTTGGAGATGTGCGATGCGCTCGGCTGGCTGGCTATTAGATGCGTTAGGGTGATTGGGCGATGCACGGGGCGAGGGTCGTGGCGTATGGCGCGGACAGAAACGGCGTGAATGCGGCGTTGGTTTGTGGTAGTGTTAAAACACGGTTTAGTTAGACTTAATTTTGTGTACCGGGGCTGGCGAATTGGGCGCCGGTGCCCGGTTTTATTTTGTTCATTTGGCCCCAGCAGTAGAGCCTGCGGCACACTGCGGGGTTGGCCCCGGCAGCAGAACGGAGTTCGCTGCGGGGCGAGCACGCTGCGGGGACGATGTTTTTTCGAGCGTGGAGGGGCTGAAATCGCATGACGGCCACGGAGGGGATGTGCATCCGGCGCTATTACCCAGTTTATTACCCAGATTAGCCCTATTACCCAATTCGTTCCCAACTCGATGACCGGCTGCGCTTTAGGCAGACGACTTGCCGCGCCGTCTGCATATTCCCCAATACGGTGCGGATCATGTCCAGGCTGGCGGGCCGGTTGCGCGCTGACCGCCAGGGTTTGCCGAGCCGCCGGAAAGCAAAGGGTCCCGCCACTGTTGCAGCGGTCGGGACGTTTTGCCCGGCGGCGGTTGCCGTATTCGGAGGGCTGCTTGTGCCGGAGCGCCTGTACGGCCGCCTGATCCGTTCTGGGCGGACGGTCAGGCCGGAGCACAAGCGGCACTCGGAATGCGGCGGGGTGTTAGCGGCGTCAGTCGTTCGCCGGCTTGCCCGCCGGCAGCAGCCGCGCCCGGGCCCGCTGCATCGCCTCGTGCAAGCGCTGTTCGAGCAATTTCTTCGGCGGCAGCTCGGTCAGGTATGACGCCACACGGATGCCGCCCGCGCTCAGCCGCAGCAATTCGATTTGCTCCTCGGATTTGCCGGCGCAAAGGATCAACCCCACCGGCGCTTCCTCGCCGGGCTGCATCTCGTGCTTCTCCAACCACCGCAGGTACAGCTCCATCTGGCCCTTGTCTTCCGCCCGGAACTTGCCCAGCTTCAGGTCAATCACGACCAACCGACGCAGGCGCCGGTTGAAAAAGAGCAGGTCCATGTAGTAGTCGGTGTCATCCACCTGAATGCGCTTCTGCCGCGCCACGAACGTAAAACCCGCGCCCAGTTCCAGGATGAAGTTCTCCATCTCCCGGAGAATTGCATCCTCCAAGTCCTTCTCGATATAACGGTCCTTCAGGCCCAGGAAATCGAGGAAGTAGGGGTCCTTGAACACCAGGTCGGGGGTGAGCTTGTCCTGCTCCCGCAACTGGGCCAGTTCATGACGGATCAAGGCATCCGTCTTCTTCGACAGCGCCGTCCGCTCATAGAGCATGCCGGCGATCTTCTTCTCCAGGGTGCGGGTGCTCCAGGTCTCGATCCGGCACATCTCGGCGTAGAACTCGCGTTTGAGCGGATCGTTCATCGGGATGATATGCAGAAAGTGCGTCCACCCCAATTGTGTCATCAGTGCTGACACAATCTTGAAATCCGGGAATACCTCGGCAAACCGGACCATCCGGAAGAGGTTGCGCGGCCCGAATCCACGACCGAACTCCGCCTCCAATTGTCTCCCCAGCGCGGAGATAATTCCTTCCCCATACTCCGCCCGCTTCTCCTTGAGCACGTCCTGCCGTATCCGCTGCCCTACGTTCCAGTACAGCGCGACCAGCGCGGAATTCACCGACCGCGCCACGTCCCGCCGCGCGTCGGCGATCAGCGTGCGCAAGTCATGCAACAGCCCTTGCGGAACCATTTTTTTCATTGTGCTCTTCTCCGCACGATCCGCGACTCCGGATGATCGCCTCCTCCTGCACACCGCCGCGCGAGCATACGTTTCTTTAGAACAGGGTCAAGTTCCGTCCGGGCTACCAGCCCGCGGGCAAGCGCTTCGCGTAGCGCTTGCTGTAGTCGGTCGGGTGATTCCGTGCCGTCGTGCAGCAGGTCAACGATGGCGCGCAGCGGACGGACGACGCGGAAACCTTGGCGCTGCTCGATGTCGGACCCGGGCAGAACGGCACGGTGCAGCTTGAGCACCTTGGGCAGGGCGGAGTTGCGGCGGAAACCAGGCGGCACGGTCAGGTGCAGTCTGGCGGGCATCACGTCGGAAAGTTCATGGATGCTGAGCGCAGTTTGATGGGAGAAGACGCCTTGCGGAATTTCCTGACGATTGCGGGACCAGAGCGACCAGAGCACGTATTGCTCGTCCGAAGAAGTCGGGAAACGGGTCAGCCGGTAAATGCCGCGATGCTCGCGAAGCCAGTCGCCGATAGCAACATGATGGCGGTGGTTCTGGTCAACATAACCACAGGCCACGGCCTGTTTCGTGGTGAAGTAGCCCTGTTGCCCTTCGGCCACCTTGAACAGCTTGGATTCGTTGCTTTTCATCTGTTGCACATTCCCAATATTATTTATTGGTATTATGCTCACGATAAACCATGCGTCAATCCTTGAATAACGGTCAAAAACAGGTTTGGCGGGAGCATGGATGGAGAATCCCACGCTCGACAGACGACGCAAAAAACATTAGGAAAATCGCAAAAAACGACGTGAAAAACATTCTCGCAAACGCGAATTTTGCAACCCCAAATTGTAACCCGGCGGCGAAATTTGAGCGGATTCGGGAAAATTCAGGACCAGAGCGCAGTCGTTGCAAAGAGCTTAATCGCATGCCATTGATAACCGGCAGAAACCCTTACGTGGCGACCATAGGAAATTTCAGCGCGGGTGATCAAGCCGGCATACGCCGGGGCCGCGCGGAATCCCCAGGGCCGCGTCAGGTTTGGGCGGCGCGGGTCCCAGGCCCTGGGATCGGTTGGGGTTGCTCACTTGCGAAGGTCCAGCCCAGCGCGTACATTACCGTGGAAACAGAAAGGCATCGTCAAAACATGCCGGCCGGGAAGGCCGGGACGAAGCTTGGGCGGCGGCCTTTGGCTGGGCGGCCGAGCCCGTTCCATTGAAAGCCGGAAAGGATGCAGATCAACATGAAACGCTATACGATGTATCTGATGGTGGCAGCGGCCGGGGTATGGTCGGCCGGCTGCACCTCGCCGACGGGCCGTCCGGACTATACGGCGTCCGGCGCGCTGGCCGGCGGGGCCACGGGCGCGATCATCGGCAGCATGGCCCGGCACCCCGGGCCGGGTGCGCTCGTCGGCGGGGCGGTGGGCGCCGTGGTCGGCGGGCTCGTCGGCCACGGCCTGGACCAGGCCCAGGAGGCGCAGTTGCAGGCGCAAGCCCCCCAGACCTGGCAGCATGTCGAGCAGGGACAACCCCTGACGCTGGCGGATATCAAAGCGCTGGCCAAGGCCGGGATCGGTGACGATCTCCTCATCAGCCAGATCAGGAATTCGCGCACCACCTACCGCCTCAGCACCGTGGACATCCTTGACCTGAAGAACGCGGGTGTTAACGAGAAAGTCATTGATTTCATGATCAACACCCCCGCGACCGTGGTGCAGCCGCAGGCGGCCCCCGCACCGACCTATTATTACACCACACCTCCGCCCTACTATTATTATCCGCCCTACTATTATCCCTATCCCTACGGCGGACCGTATTTCTACTTTCACGGCTCGTTCGGGCACGGTCGCCACTGGCGCTGACCGTTGCCGGAAAGGCGGACCGGTTTACGCCGGGACCGCCAGCAGGCCGCGGAGGGTGGCCAACACCGCCGCCAGGGGGACCTCGTCGAGCCGTCCATCCGGGGCCTGGACCATGCGCACGCCGGGACCGCGCGGACCCCAGGCGTCGGGATCGGTCGGCCCGAACAACGCCACCACCGGCAGCCCCAGCGCGGCCGCCAAGTGCGTGATGCCGGAGTCGTTGCCAACATAGGCGCGGCAGGCCGCCAGTACGCCAGCCACCTCGACCAGCGTGCAGCCGGTCAGCCGGGCGACGTCCGGCAACTCGCGCGCCAGCAAGGAGGCCAGCGGCTGATCGGCCTCGCCCAGCACGAGCAGCGGCGCCAGGTCGCCGCGCGTCGCGCGCAGCAGCTCGATGAACCGTTCTACCGGCCAGTTTTTATGCGGGCTACCACTGCCGGGATGCACGGCCAGTACCGGCCCGCGCAGGCCGCACGCGGCCAGCCTGGCGTGACCCTGCTGCCGGAACTCGGCGCACAGGGCGAGCTGCGGCCGCTCGGCGCCCTCGGCATAGAGCGCCAGGGTCTCCAGCGGCCGGAGCAGGTGCTCGATGGCATGGCCGCCGCGCAGGATCGGCGAACCGTAAATGACCTGGCGCGCGCCGGCCGTCAGCAGGTTCTGCCGGACAATGTCCTCCGGGTCGTGGAGATAGCTGAGCACCAGATCGAAGGACTTCACATAGTCCCGCTGCGCGTCGGTGAACTTGGGCAGCCGGGAAAAAAAGCGGGCCATCTCGGCCTTGTCGAGGGAGGCCACCCGGTCAATCAACCCCCCGGCCAGCGCCAACTCGGCGATGTGCGGATAGCCAAGCAATTCGATGTGCGCTTCCGGCCAGCGCGCGCGCAGCTTCTGCAGGGCGGGCAGCGTCAGAATGAAGTCGCCGATCGCGCCGCCGCGCAACACCAGGATGCGAACTTGTTTTGGTTCCGGGGACATGATGGACGGGGGGAATTGGTCCACAGATTACACAGATTTCACAGCCCGGCACAGCCGCAATCAAAGAAAGAGGATTTGCCGCGAAAGATCGCAAAGATCGCAAAAAATGAAGATCGTTTAACGGCGGCCAGCCTGCCGATCTTTGTGTTCTTTGTGATCTTTTGCGGCTGAAACATCCTGGTTTTCTTCTAACAGGTTTTTAGAACGCAGCAAGATTTCTACTCCAAAATGCGGCTATTTTTCGGGTTAGTGACACAGTTTCATGGCTCCGGCATGTTCTGCCATTACATCCGTCCAGTCTGTAATCGGCAAAATACCTGCTCAGAACACGTTCAACCCGAGCACGAGCAGCAGCAGCCCGAGCGCCACCCGGCCCAGACCGCCGAGGCGGCAGCGCGCATCGGTCCGGGTGGCGAACGCGGCCGCCTGCCGGAAGCGGAACGGGCTGAGCACCAGCACCATGCCCGCCACGACCCAGACGTAGGCCAGCACGGTCATGACGAAATGCCACGCGGAGGGATGACAACGCGCGGCGTTGAGCATCGGATTGGCGAGCAGCAGCAACAGGCCCCCCAGCGCGCGCGGGGCGAGCAGCTCATCCATGTAGAACACGAGCAGAAAAAAAGTCAGCGGCGTCAGCAGGAACAGGCTGGGCTTGAGGCCGTCGAACCGGCCCAGCGACGCGTGATAGACCACCCAGCTCACCCAGCACAAATCCACGGCGGTCAACAGCCACGCCGGCCAGCGGCTGCGCGGAAACGCCAACAGCAGGCGGCGCATCGGACCGGGCGCCAGCACGATGGCCAGGTTGGCCAACATCATGAACGCGCCCACCACGGACGCCCATACGGCTAAAGGTGTCATGTCCGCATCCTGCTCACGGTTTCGTTGCCGGGCATTCTGCTGGTTCAGCGCCAAAAGTCACGCCCGAATCTTGCCAGCCAGGGCCTGAAGGTGGAGTTCCATCAAAGATTTCACTGCCCGGCATAGCCGCAATCCAAGAATGTGGAGTGCCGAGACGAATGAACAAAAGCAGATTTTCACCACAGAGGTCACGGAGGTGAAGGAGGTCACAGCCCGGCGCAGCCGCAATCCAAAGCAAAGCGTTGCATCGGAACGGCGGCAGCGGTATTTTCGGAAGCCAATTTGCGGAGATCCCGGACATGTGTGGACGATTCATGGTGACGGTCAGCCGGAAGCTGCTGGCGGAGCGCTTCGCGGTGGCGGGCAAGCTGCCGGCGTTAGAACCGAACGTCAACATCGCCCCCAGCCAGGCAGCGGCGGCGGTCGTGGCGGGCGCCCAGGGCGGCCGGCGGCTGGAATTGATGCGCTGGGGCCTGACGCCCTCCTGGCCCGCGGCGGGCCGCGCGCTGCTGATCAATGCCCGCGCCGAATCGCTGGCGGAGAAGCCGGCTTTTCAGCGGCTGCTGGAGCGCCAGCGTTGTCTCATCCCGGCCACGGGTTTCTACGAGTGGCAGAAAATGCCCGACGGCCGCAGGCGGCCGTGGTGTTATGCCCTGCCGGACGACGCGCCGTTCGCTTTCGCCGGCTTGTGGGACACCATGCACGACGCCGACGGCCGTGATTTCCGCGCCTTCACCATCGTGACCACGGCGGCGAACGACCTGATCCGCCCCGTGCACGATCGCATGCCCGTGCTGCTGGCGCCGGAAGCGGAAGCCGCCTGGCTCGATCCGGCCGGCCAGGCGCCGGCCGACCTGTTGCCGCTGCTCAAGCCCTGCCCGGCGCACCGCTTGCACAGCCGCGACGCGGCCAGCCTGCTCGCCCAGCCGGGCAAACCGTCCGTCCAAACCCTGCTCCCGTTTTAGCCACGCTTCAGCACAGCCCCGCGGCGGCGTGCTTGTCGGCAATCTGCGCCGCCAGCCGGTCCACGGCTTCCAGGTCCGCGGCCCGCGGCCGGCCGGCGCAGAGTACTGGTTCCAGCACTTCGACCTTCAGGTGCGGCAGCAGCTCGGCCGTCTTGCCGATCTGGCCGCGGCTCCAGCCGTAGGAGCCGAGGTAGCCGGCGAACTTCACCGGCGGCTTGAGGGCATCCACCAGCGCGCCGACTGAGGCCGCCAGCGGATGCATCCCGCCCAGCACGGCCGGCGCGGCCAACACAATCGTCGCCGCATCCACCAGCGCCGTGGACAACTGGTCGAGCCGCAGATGGGCCAGATCGAACGGCTGCACAGCCACGCCGCGGGCGATCAGACTCTCGATCAGCCGCTGCACGAGCAGCGCCGTGCTGCCATGCATGGAGACCTGCGGCAGCACGACCTTGTTGGTCACCAGGCCGCCGCTCCAGCGGCGGTACGCGTCGAGGATCAGCGCCGGCCGGTCGTACACCGGCCCGTGGCTGGGTGCGATCAGCGCCGGATTCAGCGGCGCCAGTTTGTCCATATGCTTCCGGATCAAGGTCGCGAAGGGCATCAAAATCTGCGCGTAATAGCTCCGCGCCGCGGCCAGCACCACCGCTTCATCCCGTGCCCAGAGGTCGGAGGTCGCCAGGTGCGCGCCGAACAGGTCGCACGGAAACAGGATCCGGTCCTCCTCCAGGAAGGACACCATGGTTTCCGGCCAGTGGACCCACGGCAGGTGCAGGAAACGCAGGGTGCGGCCGCCCAACGCCAGCGTTTCGCCATCCTGCACCGCCTGCAGCCGGTCGGCGGGGACCGCCAGCAACTCCTGCAGGAACTGGACGCCCTTGGGCGTGGCGAGCACCTGCGCCTGCGGAAAGCGCGCCAGCACGTCCGGGATCGTGCCGGCATGATCTTGCTCCGCATGGTGGGCGACGATGTAATCGAGCCGGGCGACGCCCTCCAGCCGCTGGAGCAAGACCGCGCGGAAAGCCGGATCCACCGTGTCCAGCAGCGCGGTCTGCTCGCTGCCGTTCACCAGGTAGGCGTTGTAGCTCGTGCCCTGCGGCAGCGGGATCAGCTCGTCGAACAACTGCCGGTGCCAGTCCAAGGCGCCCACCCACTCGATCCCCGGCTTGATCTCCCGTCGGTTCATTTTTCCTCCGCAGGGCGGCCTAAAAGCTCAACCTGCTTATCAGGCGGCCTTCGTCCTGTAATTCTGTTATTCGATTTGTATTATTTCCACCTGCCCGGGCTGATCCATTCCTGCCGGATTGTCGCCACCGCCGGCGCCATCCCGCTCATCGCCCCCGTCCGCTTCCGGGCGCGGTTCGTAGATATGGAACTGCACGCGGCTGAACGCGTCGAGCAGCATGGTCACGCGGCCGCAGCTTTCAGCGCTGCCAACCAGCGCCTGGTCGGCGAGCTTCTCCAGGGCCAGCGTGAAGCGGCTGCCGTCCAGAAAGGTCGCGCGCACGTCGCCGGCCCGCCGGCGGGCCACCGCGGCTTTCAGGCCGGCCAAATCGATCCGGGCCATCCGCTCCAGCGGCACGCTTATCTCCCCGAAGCTGGCCGCGACGATCGCCGTATCCTTGGTCAGGCGGCTGACCGTGCCGCTAAGCTGGTCGCCGTTGGTGAGACGCACCAGATCTTCGCCGCCGGCCGCCGCACCATCGGACGCGCTGTCCAACTGGCCCTCCCACGGCGCAACAACAATGTTGGCAATGCGCAACGAACATTGTCCCCGCGCATAGAAAAGCAGCCCCCGGCCGCTGCCCGCCAGCTCCTGCTCGGTCCATTGTTTCACCAGTTCGTCGTCCAGCAACAAGGCGATGGTCTTCTGCGCCTTGTTGACGCGGACAGAGACGCGGGCCTTGTTCCTGGCCTGAAGCTGGGGGACGGCCACGCCCACGCTGCGACTTTTGATGCCCGCGGCTCGGGCGGGCAAACTGCGGTTCAGGTACACGCTGGCAGCGCTGAATTGCAGCAGGCCACCGCCCGCACCGAAGGGGCTGGTCAGCTTCTCGCAGTAGAAGCCCAACTGCAGATACAGCGGCCCGCGCCACGCGAGGTCAAACTCGATGTTCGCCGCATCGGGCAGGTCCACCTGGCGGCCGAGACCGCCGCTGCTGCCGGGCGCGCAGTAGAACGCGCCCTCCTTGAACGTCCAGGCATTGCGCGTACTTTTCGTGGCGGTCCAGTCGGCCAGCCCTGTCGGCCCCGTGTACACCGCGGCGGATGGTGCGGCGCGGAAAACGATCCGCCGGATCATCGCCCGTTGCACCGCCAGCGGTCCCGCGTACCACGTGTTGAGCTGGAGCGTCGAGCCGTTCAGCGCCACGAGGTCGCCCGCCAGCCGGTCGCCGTTCGTCAGCTCGAGGGTCAGCCGGTGCGGCGGCCGGGCCGCGCTTCGCGGCCGGGCCGCGAGCTGCAACTCCAGCACGTTGTCCAGGCTGAACGCGATGGGCTCCTTCACGTCCGCGCGACGCCACCGCAGCGCGCCATCCATTCCCAAGCTTACCAGGGTGCCGTGCAAGGCGTCGCCGTTGTTGAATTTCAACAGATCGCCGTCCGCCGCCGGAGTGTTGGTCCGCACGGTGTCCGTGCCCGGCTTGCTCACCAGCGCGGATGCCGGGGGGTGCGGTTGACGGTCCTCGCGCGCGGCGCCGGGGGGTGCGGCATTGACCGTTGCGCCCCGGCTGGGGACCAGTCCCGCCAGGCACACCACCGCCAGCGCACCCCAAGGTTTCATTCGTTGTGTCATTACCGTACACCGCCGCCGCGGTACGCCCGGCGTCCCGCCGGCCCGCCGTGCCCTGGCGGGCGTGGAGGTTATGGACGGCGGCGGGGGCGCCCGGGCGCCGCCAACGCTGTGGCGCTATTTCGGATCCACAAGTTGCGCCGCCTCTTTCAACCGCTTCCACTGCTGCTCGATGAGGCGGTCCACGTGGCCGTCGAGGAACAACACGTTGCGCGCGCCATCGGCAGCCGGCTGGTCCTCGTAGAACAGCACCACCTTGTCGGCTTTGTCGAACTCGGCCGGCTTGCGTCCTGACAAGGCAGGATTGGGCTGGTACGGCTTCTTGGTCTGCGGCTGGATAAACGTGTCCTTGTGGCCGGCGTACAGGATCAGTTCCTGCTCCGCGGTGCGGACGTCGGTGAGGAGCGGCAGCACCTTGCGTTCGCTGACGTAGGTGTTGACCGCCACGCCCAGCTTGCGGAGGTTCTTGGCCGACGCGTCGTTGAGCTCCTGGACGCGCTTCTCGTCCTCCGTCGCCGTCGCGGCTTCATTGCCGGTCACCTCGAACTCGAGGTTGAACGGGCGGATGTCAGTGAGGCTGCCGGAGGTGCGCAGATTCAGCAGCGCCAGCGCCAGGGTCGTTTGCGCGGTCGGCTTCTCGATGTCGGGCGGCTGGCCGGAGCGCATCACCGCGTTCAACTTGGCCGCATCCAGCGGCTTGTTCTGGGCCGCGTAGGCGACCAGGTAGGTTTCGCTGCCGAGGGTGACGGTCTGCCCCCGGCTGTAATACACGCTGGCGCCCATGCTCCCCCCCATGCGCGCCCCGTAGATGACCGCCAGCGGATTGACTGCCTCCGCGCCGCTGCCGGCGCTCAGGTGCCGCCAGGTTTCATCGAGGTCTTTCAGCTTCATCGTCAGCGGGATTGTTTTGCCCGACAACGCCTCCGGAAGCGTCATGGGCTGCGCCGCCGCCGGACGGGCGAGGGTCGCGACGAGCAGCAGGGCGCGAATGTAATTCATGTTCATTGTTCCATTCCTTCCGGGTTGTCGCCGCCGGCCGCGCCGCCCCAGTCATCGTCCCCGCCTGCTTCCGGGCGCGGTTCGTAGATGTGGAACTGCACGCGGCTGAACGCATCGAGGGCCGTGGTCACACGGCCGCAGCTCTCGGTGCTGCCGACCAACGCCTGGTCTTCGAGCTTCTCCAGGGCCAGCGTGAAGCGGCTGCCGTCCAGAAACGCCGCGCGCACGTCGCCGGCCTGCCGGCGGGCCTTCTCGGCCTTCTGGCTGGAAAATTCGATCTGGGCGATCCGCTCCAGCGGCACTTTCATCTCTCCAAAACTGGCGGCCACGACGGCTTCATCCTTGGCGATGTTCACGACCGTGCCGCTGAGCTTGTCGCCGTTGGCGAAGCGGATCAGGTCGTCGGCACCGGGCACCGCCGCGGCGGCCTCGCTGTCCAGCCGGCCATCCCACGGCGTGACCACGATGTTGGCGACACGCAACTGACTCTGCCCCTGCGAATAGAAGATCATCCCCCGGCCGCTGCCCGCAAACTCCTCCGCATCGGGCCATTGTTTCACCAGGTCATTGTCGAGGAACAGGGCGATGGTTTTTTTCGCCTTGTTGACGCGGATGGCGACGCGGGCCTTGCTCTTGTTCTGGAACTTGGGGATCTCCACGCTGCTGCCCATGTTGTTGGCGCCGCGATTGGGGGAGGTGCGGTTCAGGAACACGCTGGAGTTATTAAACTGCAGCATGTAGCCGCCGGTGCTGTAGAGGTTGTTCAGGTTGCCGAAGTAGAACCCAACCTGAAAATACAGTTGCCCGCGCCACGCGAGGTCGAACTCGATGTTCGCCAGGTCGGGGAGGTTCACGTTGCGGCCGAGGCCGCCCGCGTTGCCCGGCCTGCAGTAGAACGCGCTGTTCTTGTACTTCCACGCGTTACGCGCACCCTCGGCGATGGTCCAGCCCGCCAGGCCCGTCGGCCCCGAGTACACCGCTTCGAGCGGCGCGGCCTGGCAGACGATCCGCTGGACCATCGCCCGCTTCAGCTCCAGCGGGCCCGCGTACCACGTGTCGAGCTTGAGCAGTTGACTGTTCAGCGCCACGAGGTCGCCCGCCAGCCGGTCGCCATTCGTCAGCTCGACGGCCAGCCGATGCGGCGTCCGGGGCGTGCGCGGCGGCCGGGGCGCGAGCTGTAGTTCCTGAATGTTGTCCAAGTTGAACGCAACGGGGTCTTTCACGTCCGCGCGGCGCCACCGTAGCGCGTTGCCCGCTCCCACGCTCACGATCGTGCCGTGCAACACGTCGCCGTTGTTGAATTTCAGCAGATCACCGTCCGCCGCCGGGCTGGCCGGCACGCCGCTGGCGTCCGGCTTGGGCGCGGGCCGGGCGTTGGTTTCCGACGGGCTGTCCGGCGCGACCCGCGGCGGCGCCGGCAACTCCAACGCGCCCGGGACATTCCCGGCCGCCCACAGCCAGCCCAGCAAGCCCAACGCTGTTATTTTCATCGCTCCGCCTCTCCCGGTTTCCGCGTTCGTGCGGCCGCCGCGACCATCAAAACACCGTGTAGTAAATCACCCGTACGCGCACCCGACAAGCTCATTCCCCGCGGGATGGGCGCTGGACGTCCTGGGATGCCACGGTGGCGCCGGCCCAACCGTGCCCGCGCGCCCTTTCCACCTCATCCTGCCTCCAAGCCATGACCTAACCATAGACTACCCGGCCGGGTGGTCTATGGTTAGGTATCACAAGCGGCTGATGATCTGCCGGGCCAGGGCTTCATGGGCCTGATACACCTGCGGACCCAGGTAGTTGTCGGGCCACAATTCCGCCGGCAAGAGCGGATCCTCTTCCATGACGCTCAAGTAGGCGGACTGCTGCTCGCGCAACAGGGCAAGCAATTTCTCGGCTGACCATGCGCCAGCGGCAAGTTGCTCTCGGGTTTCGGCCAACGCAGCCAGGAACCAGGTGTGCGCCTGATGGAGTTGGTTAAAATCCCAGGCCGCCGCGGCCAGGGTCGGCCCCGACTGTCCCAGCACGGTGTACGCCTCGAACAAAAAGGCATACTCACTCAAGCCCGCCGCACGGGCTAGATCATCGAAATCGTGCCGGATATCCCGCGCCGAAAGCCATACACTGCCCTGTAAATTGCCCATGCGCAACCGTTTAAGATGAACCCGCAACATCTTCCGGTACGCGTGCTGACTCTCCGGAATGTCATACACCAGCACATACCAGCGCCCCGGCCAGGACTGGCGCCACAAACGCTCAGGCTGCAGGGTCGCGGACACACGACGCAGACCCGCGGGCACCAAGGTAAGTTGATGTGTGTTCCCAGACAAATCGGTCTGCACCGCCAACCCTTGACGGCGCAACCGGTGCGCTGCCATGAAATAGGCGTTGGGCTTGAAGCCGCGGGACAGAGGGAAATAGCGTCCCCGTGCGGCCACAGCCCGCCCGAGGAGGAATAACAGATCGAGGACCTCGTCAGTCACGCGTCGCGTCAGCACCCGTGGACAGAATTGCGGATGATGTAGCCACGTCATTTTCATTTCATCACCTAACATTAAATGTTCCGGCCGGAACATATAATGTTAGGTCCCGTAGTGCAAGACGAACTGCGCGGACGACCTTGATCATCAGGATGGCGACTGGCTGAGCCTGGGGCGGGCACGCAAGGGCACCTGAAGCCCTCCTGCAGAAGCTTTCCGTTCTCCTCCGAAGAACTTCCAGCCCGGCTTCAAACACGCGCCATGATGAGCAACAGCCGACGGCGCGGCGCCGGGCGCTCAGCGTTCGTAGATCGGCAGCAACCGATAATTCAAGGCCATGGAGAGCAGGGCGGTGGAGGTGCTGAAGACGGTGCCGAAGGGGCCTTCCCAACTGCCGTCGGCGCTTTGCACGTTGAGCAGCCGCTGCTGGTTGGCCGCGTTCCAATCGCGCCAGGCGCGCATGTCCGCCTGGAACCAGGCCTGTGCGGCATAGTAGACATAATAGAAATAGTATTGGCCGGCGTCGCCCTCGCCGGCCGTCTGCAGGAAGGCCCACGCGCCGGTGAACAGCCGCGATTCCTTCTGCCGGGCCAGCGCGGCCACCAGGGCGCCGATCGCCGTGCGGGGGCCGTTGCCGGATTCCGCGCCGGTGTAACCAATCCCGCCATCCGGCCCCTGGCAACTGCGGTAGAAGGCCAGGCCCTTCTTGATTGCTTCGTCGGGGATGGCGAGGCCGGCATTGCGCGCGGCGAGCAGCGCGACCATCTGCGCGCCGCTGACGGTCGTGTCGGCGTCGGTCGCCGTCGGCATATAGCGCCACCCGCCGAACTGGTTGGCGGCCTGCGAGGTCAGGATCAGGTCCACCGCCTTTTTCAGCGCCGGCCCGAGGCGCGGATCGTCCACGGCGCCGTAGGCCTCGGCCAGCGCCAGGGTGGCAAAGCCATGGTGATACATGGAGCCGCCGATGTAGCCGTTGCCCGCCTGCTGGCTCTTGAGGAGCGCGTCCACCGCGCGCCGGCACGTGGCGGCCTGCGGCCCGTAATTCGGATCGTCGCCGTGCGCCAGAATGGCCAGCAGGGCGAGGGCGGTGATGCCCGGCCCGCTGTCGCCGCGGTTGCTTTCCCAGTGGCCATCCTGGCCCTGGCTGCGGACCAGGTAATGGATGCCGCGCACATAGGCCGCCTCCAGGTCCGGCGGAATGGGGTCGCCGTGATAGAGTTCGCCCGCCGCGCGGTCCGCCGCCAGCCACAGCGCACCCAGGATGATCAGCCAGCGTTTCATGGTTGCGCTCCCGGACCGCGCAGCGCGGCTTCCGTTTCCGCCGCGCGGAAAAAGTCCTGCAGCACGTCGCGATATTCCGCGGGCAGCGCGCCGCCCTCGTCCCCGCCGCTCTGGCGCACCCTCCGGCTGCCCGCCGCCGCGCCCGCCGCCGCGCCGCCGCTGCGCTCATTGGGACGGTCCGTCGTGCCATGCGCCGTGTTGCCGCCCGGCTTGCGGGCCGCCGCCATCATCGCCGCCAGCTCCTGCTCCGATGGTTCCGTGCCGCTGCGGGAACCCGACGACGGCTGTACCATGCCGGCAATGGTTTCAATCACAACGGTCTGGAGCGCGATGTTCCCGCTGTCGGTCGCGCCCTCGCGAAAACGCCCTTCGACCGCTTCCATCACGCCCGCCACCTGCTGCACGCCCTGGGCCACTTGCGGAATTTTGGTTTTCTCTGCCAGCGCGCGCGTATCGGCGGTGACCGAGGCCTGCAGCTTGCCCAGCGCCGCGCTGAGCGCCGCCTGCGACAGGGCGCCGGCTTTGACCTCCCCGGCCGCGCGGGTCTGTTCGCGCAGGCTCTCCTGACGGACGCGCGCGCGCATCAGACCCAGCAGTACATCGGCCTCGATCTGCTGCTGATCGCCGCCGCTGCCGCTCCCCCCGCTGTCACCGGCCGCCGGCTCCAGCTTGTCCGCCCACGCGTTCAGCTTGCCCTTGAGCGCCTGCGCATCGCCGATGGCCTTGCCGCCCATGTTCCTGGCGATCGTCTCGCCCAGCGCGCGCATTTCGCCGGCCACGTCCGGTACGCTCATCTCCTGCCGTACCTCCTCATACACTTCCTTGCGCGTCAGGTTGTAGAATCCGGCGAGATCGTCGCGTACGTCCTGCGTTGCGCGCCGGTTCCGCTCCTGTTCCCGGCCGGTGGCCGTCAGGCGCTCCCGCGCCGGCGCCGGCAGTTGCTCCGCCGGCAGGCCGGCGGCGACCGGTAAATCGCGCTGCATGGCGGCGGCGATCTCGTCCTCCTTCTTCGCGGCGTCGCGCAGGCGGTTGACGAAGTTGCGGGCCGACATCTGGTCGAGCGCCGCCTGCGCGCTGCGCTGCAGGTCGCGCATCTGCGCCAGCGCCTGCGCCTCCTGCTGCGCCGCGCGCTCGGTCTGCGGCTGGCGCTGCCCGGCGTCGGCTTGCGCGCCGGCCATGGCCTGCGCCGCCTGCGCCATGGGCTGCGCCGCAATCTGCTGCATCTGGCTGGAGTTCTTCTGCCAGTCGCGCAGCGTGGCGGCGCTGACCTCGGTGTTGCGCAGCCCATCCTGCGTGAGTTTTTCCAGATCACGCGCCAGTTGCTCCAACTGCCGGGCGTTGGCGCGTTCGCCCTGTTCGTTGGCGCGCAGTTCGCCGGCGGCCTTTTCGCTCTTCAGGCTGTCCGGCGATTGCGCGGCGAGTTCGGTGTTGGCCGTGAGCAGCCGCTCCTCCTCGCGCGCGAGGTCGTCGAGCCGCGCCAGCAGATTGCGCGCCTGTTCCTGCAGGAGCTTGGCGTGGTCGGCGCGGCTGAGCACATGCACGCGGAACACCGTCGAGGTGGAGGGGGTGCGTTCCGGCAGATAGTCCAGCGCCTTGGCGCACAGCGCGATGGTCACGCCCTCCGGCACGCCCCACACCAGCGGCGCGATGCGGCAGGCTCCGTTGGTCGCGGGACAATCCGGCGCGCCGGCGGCCAGGAGCCGGGTCGTGACGTTCGACGCCGGCGGCGGCGCGGCCGGCGCCTCGCGTTCCAGCCACCAATCGAGCCAGAGGCGCTGCACGCCGTAGTCGTCCTTCGCGGCCACGCGCAACTCCACCACCTCGTCCGGCAGCACCGCCACGGCGTCGGCCAGGCCCTCGCATTGCAGCGTCGGCGGCTCATCCGGCCGGCCGCTGAGTTCGAGCCGGTACGGCGCGGCGCAGCGCAGACGGTGGGTGTCGGTCCAGACGAACGTGAGCGTGCGCGGGGGCGCCGGCGCGGCGTCGGGCGCGGGCGCGGGCATCGTGAGCGCCGCCGAGTGGAAGCCGGCGTTTGTCACGGCCAGCGCGGCCGCCGTGCCGTTGCTCAGGCTTGCGCTGTCCAGCGCGCGGTTGGCCTGTCCCTCGAAGCTGACCTGCGCGCCGTACAGCAACGCCAGCCGTCCGTTGCTCACCGGTTCCGTGGACGGCGGCCGCTGGAGATAGCCCGGCCAGACGATGTGCGCCTGCAGCCGCAGCAGCTCCGGGCGGAACAGCGGCCGCAGCTGGATGTGCTTGGAGAAATCGCCGGCGCGCAACGCCAGCACGGCCGGCGCGGTCTGGCCGGGGAAGCTCAGGATGGCGCGGCCGCCGCGGAACGTCGCGCGCACCACCGGCTGCTCGCCAATCCGCGCGCGGATGGCCGGCGGCCGCCAGCGCGACAGGCCGGTCAGCCCGCACGCGATTTCGAACGGCTCGCCGTGCGGCGTGACCAGCTCATCCGGCAGCGCCTCCAGCGAGACGAAGGTGAAGCGCTCGACCGTCGCCAGCGGCTTGAGCCAGCGCAGCAGTGCGTTGCGCGCCGCCGGCGGCGCCAGCACCGCCGCGCCGGCCGCAAGCATCAGCAGCAGGCCGATCCCTTCACTGCCAGAGGCCATCGTGATAATCCCGGTTGCCATCAGTATAAACCAGGCGCCGAACTGCAACAGGGGCCAACGGACTCTGCCCTGTCGTCCGCCCCGCAAGGGCAGCAGCCCGCCAAGCAGGATGCGCGCAGCCAAGCCGAAGTAGAACAGCAACTCCAGGTAGAAAAACACGGGCCGATGTCCGCCAGTCACGATTTTGAATCCTGGAGCTGGTTGCCGGGTCAGAAGGAACAGCAGGTTTGCCTCGCCGAGGTATGGCGCATGAGTCACGGAGGAAAGAATGCGCGGGCCCAGGAGCGTGCCGTCAGGCAACGGCCAGCATGCCCCCAGCACCTG
>CAIQIC010000200.1 GCA_903871765.1 uncultured Lentisphaerota bacterium | reverse complement strand
GGATGCGCCCAGACATCGGCGCTATCCTGCGCCACGAAAATGGGGAGATCGCCGATGATTCGTACGCTGCGGCGGTGCGCATAGCGGCGGAGCGCCCGCCATTGCCGGTCAAAGAGGAATTGCTGGATTTTGACGGCACGGATGGCCGCGCGATGGGTCCGGCGGGCCGCGCGCAGGGCGGCGGATTCGCGGGCGGCGAGCGCGGGCGACCACTCCATCCACGCCCGGCCGCCGTGGAGATCCTTGAGCGCCATAAACAGCGCGTAGTCGTCAAGCCAGCCGGCCTGGCGTTCGCAAAAGGCCGCGCATTCCTGCTGCAGCCCGCGCAGGGCCCGGCGCGCGAACGTCCGGCCGACGGCGCGCAACACCGCCAGCCGGGCGGGGATGACCGCGCCAAAATCCACCTGGTCGTCGGGGAGGCGCGGGAACCGGCGGAGCGCAGTGCAGAGCAACAGTCCTTCGTCGCACAGCCGGTCCAAGCCGATCAGCAGCGGGTTGCCGGCGAAGCTGGAGAAGGATTGATAGGGCGAGTCGCCGTAACCGGTCGGCCCCAGCGGCAACACCTGCCACAGGCGCTGCCGCATGGTGCGCAAGGCACGGACGAAAGCCTCCGCCGCGGCGCCCAGTTCGCCGATGCCGTAAGGGCCCGGCAGGGACGTCGGGTGCAGGAGTAAGCCGCTCTCCCGCGGCCCATGGCCAGGTTCGATTTCCGTTGTCGTCATGCTGGCAACCTGGCGCCCCCTCCAGCCCCGGCAGCGAAAGTTGCGATCAGCCTTTGAAAATCAAAAACTTGCGGCAGGCATAATTGATCAGCGCGGCCGAGACGATGTTGCTTAAAAAGGCGACGTCGGTGTTGATCCCCCAGACGCGGATCAGAACACCCATCATGCTGGTGCCGATGAACAGGCTTACCGCGGAGACCAGAAAAAACAGCCCGATTTCGATGTGGCGCGCATGGCGGCCCGGCTCGAAGACCCATTTGATATTGATGATGTAGGCCACCGAATTGGAAAAGAGGAAGGCGATGAAATTATCGAGCATGGCATGCCGCGCCCGCACGGCGTCACCCAGGGCCGCGGCCTTGGCGGGGATGATCCAGATGGCGAACAACTGGAAAATGATGACATGCGTCAGCACCGCCACGGCGCCGGCCAGTCCGTACTTGATGAATTGAATCATCGGATGAGCATCCCGTTGCGCGAATTGCTTTAAAAACTGTTTCATGGGCTGGTCCGTTCCTGATTTGTGGTCGCTGTTTCCGGGATGCCGTTGAGCCAGTCCCGCACGGCCGCCGGCAAGCCCGTCACCTCGACCAGCACGCACTCCAGTTCGCCCTGCGCCGAGGGCACGCGCACGGTGTCGCCCGCCGGATGCCCCTCCACGGCGCGCGCCACCCCGGTGTTGCAGGAAATGATCCCCAGCCGTTCGTCGCGATCCCACTCGCCGAGAATGGCATAGGCCTCCCGCCGGCCGTCGGGATACTGCAGCACGACCCGTGTGCCCAGCCCGGCGCGATCGGTCGGCAGGTCATGAAAGTCGCTGGGCCGGACCGTGTGCAACATCTTCTCCAATTCGGCCTGACGGCGCGTCAGCACCGCCTGCATCTCCTTGGCGGCCTTATACTCGTGATTCTCGCTCAGGTCGCCATAGCTGCGGGCGACGCCGATTTCGCGCGCGATACGCGGGATTTCCACGCTGGTGATGTGCTGCCATTGTGCCTGACGCTCGCGATAGGAGCGAAATGACGTCACCGTCGGACGGTCCGGGGCGGTCAAGGCTTTCGCTGCCAAGACGCCGGCGAGTTCCGGATACAGATGAACAATCCGACCCAGCACGCCGCGCCGGTCCACCGGGGGCCAAGCCAGCGAAGACTTGATGCGTTCCATGAACCGATGGCGTTGGGCTTCGTTCATGGGCGCCATCACGGTCCGCAGCCAATCCACCTGCTCGGCCAGTTCGCGGAGCTGATTCTGCGCCTTGAGACGCTCGCCGGCGGCTTCCTTCTCCAATTCCGTCACGACAAGGTTGGCCAGCACCGGCCAGGTACCGGGCACCCAAGCGGCGAGGCGCTCCGGATGCCGGAACAGCCAGAACAGGTATTCCACCCCGGCCGTCTGCATGTTGACGCTCCGCTGGAAGAGGCGGGCGCAGGCTTCCTCCCGCCCCCTGGCCAGCAACAGGTCCAGCGCCTCGTTGAGCGCCGCTTGTTCGAGTCGGGGCAGCACCGTCAGCAGCAGTTCCAGGGCGGAGTCGCCCTGCTTGGTGTATAGCCATTCGAGGAAGGGCGTCACCAGCCGGGCCGGCAAGGCATGGAGCGTGTTGACCAGCAACTCCGGCTGTAGAAAGGCGGACGGCAGCGGCACGAATTCATCCGCCGGCAGGGTCAGGCCCAGGGCGTCGGCATTCATCAGTGCGCGCACCAGATGATCAACGTGCCGCGTACCCGCGCCCTTGGCCGCAAAAGCCAGGCGCCCGGCCACCACCGCCCGCGCACTGTCCGTCCACGTCACGGAGGCCGTATTCTTAATCAGTTCATCCGTCCGGTCGAGGATGTGTTTCACGCTGCGTTCGTTCGCCAAGGCGTCGAACCAATCCTCGTCCCGCGTAAACGCGCGGTCGCGCAACCGCACAGGCTCGGTACGTTTGGCCGGCAGATGGACCAGCGGATCGTTCTTCAAATCCCGGCGCGCCGCATCCCAGAAGCGCTTCCAATCGCCGGCGTCCACGATCCCCGGCACGAGCCGCTGCTGGAGCTGATCCACGGTCAGCACCCCGAAACTGCGCAGGGCCAGGCGCACCATCTCCCCAGGCTGCTCCTGTACCAGCCGGCGCAAATCGTCCGGCTGCCGATGCTTGCGGACCAGCAGATGATCCTCGCCCAGCAACTCCAGCGCCTCCGCTGCGTAGGACAGGGACATCTCGTGGTGGCGCTTGGCGTCGAAATCAATGGTCACGCGGCCATAGAAGGTGTCCACCTTCTGCACCACGCCAAAGCCCCACGTCCGGTCGCGGCACAGCACTCCTGGGACCAGCGCCAGCAACAGCCGCAGCCGGCGAAAACATTCTGGCAGGGGCGCGCCATCGCCGAAGCCCGCGTGCGCCGTCAGCGCCTGTTGCTCCCGCGAGCGCTGCAACACGCTCTGCGCCAGCTTGTGCCACAGCGCCCGCGACGCCGGCGTGTCCGGATGCCAGGCGGCGCGGCGCAGGATCGTATCGAACGCCGCCAGGGTCTGTTGCCGCTCGATCAGCGTCCCCAGCAGCAGATCCGACCAGCTATCCGCCTGCTCCCACCGGCCCGCCACCGGCAGCGTATCCAGGAAATCCAGCAAGGCCGGCAGCGGCATGGGCTGCCGCTCCAACTGCGCCAGGAACCACTCTTCTTGCTGCGCCGCCTCGGCCGGCGGCACGCTGGGGTGCTCGTTCATAAGGTCATGTGCTTTCGCCCGGACGGGCGCCGGTAACGGGGCCACTACATAGCCGCGCGGAACGCCCAGTGCAAGCGCCATTTTTCGCCCGGCGGCGCGCCGCCCCGGATTCACGCCCGGATTCTCTCCTTGCGGGCAGCACCGGATTGATGTTAAAATGCCCGTCTTGTAGGACGACACCGAGTAAGTCCAGGCCAGTGAAAGGGAATCATGAAGGACATTCCGATTGCGGATGTACGGAATTTCGCGCTACTGGGGCACACGGGCAGCGGCAAGACCCAACTGCTGGACGCGGTGCTGTTCAAACTGGGCATCAACGACCGGTTGGGTTCCCCGGCCGACGGCACCAGCTTCGCGGACTGGTCGGACGAGGAAAAAGCACGCAAAATCTCCATCTGGGCCAAGCCGTTCTACGCCACCTACCCGACCAACGGCCGGAAAATCCGCCTGGCCATGCTGGACACCCCGGGCTACGCCGATTTTTATGGCCAGGTGGTGGCGGCCAGCGCCGTCGCTGACGCCGCGTTGCTTTGCGTGGACGCCGTGGCCGGCGTGCAGGTGGGTACGTACCGCATGTGGCGGCGGTGCGAACAACTCGGCACGCCGTGCGGGATTGTCGTTACCGGCCTCGATCGGGAAAATGCCGACTATAACAAGATCCTGGAGACCTTGCAGCGGCTCTGGGGCGTCCGATGCATTCCGGTCGTCGTGCCGGCCCCGGGCGGCCAAAGCGTGACCGACGCGCTGGGCGGCTTGGACCTGCCGGCCGCGGCAGAGCGGGCCCGCACCGCGCTGATCGAGGCGGCGGCCGAGACCAGCGACGCCCTGACGGAAAAATACCTGGCCGGCGAAGCGCTGAGCGCCGACGAACTGGCCGGCGGCCTGCGCGCGGCAGTCAACCAGCGCAAACTGATTCCGGTGTTTGCCACCGTCGCCAAGGCCGGCACGGGGATCCAGGAATTGCTGGCGGGCATCACGCGGTTGTTCCCCTCGCCCGCCGATCGTCCTGTGCGGGACGCCGCCGGCCAGGCGGTGGCCACCGCACCCGAGGCGCCCTTCTGCGGACTCGTCTGGCGCGCCGTCAACGACCCGTTTATCGGCCAGCTCACCTTCGTACGGGTGTACGGCGGTACCCTCAAGCCGGACAGCGAAATCTACGACGCCAGCCGGCAGACCCGGGAGCGCATCGGCGCGCTGCTGGCCATCAACGGCCGCAAGCAGGAACCGATGCCCGAGGCACACGCCGGGGATATGGTGGCGCTGGCCAAGCTGAAAGCCACCGTGCTGAACGATTCGCTCTGCGCGAGCGGCCAGACGATCACCTTCGCACCCATCAAGTTCCCCGCCCCGGTCATGGCCGTGGCCGTCACCCCCAAGACGCAGGGCGACGAGGACAAGCTCGGCACGGGCCTGCACCGCGCGACGGACGAAGATCCGACGCTCAAGGTGGAGCGCAACGCCGAAACCCACGAAATGATCCTGTCCGGCATGGGCGACATCCACCTCGATGTCGTGCTCAAGCGCATGAAGGCGCGCAGCAACGTGGACGTTCTGCTCAGCATACCCAAGGTGGCTTACAAGGAAACGATCACGGGCAAGGGCGAGGGCCACTACAAGCACAAGAAACAGTCCGGCGGCCGCGGCCAGTTCGGCGAGGTCTATCTGCGCGTCGAACCGCTCAAGGCCGGAGACCCCGAGTGGTTCGTGGACGACGTGGTCGGGGGCTCGATCCCGGGCAACTTCATGCCGGCGGTGCGCAAGGGCCTCGAGGAGGGGTTGACCCGCGGCGTGCTGGCTCATTGCCCCGTGGTCCACACCAAGGTCAGCGTGTACGACGGCTCGTACCACGAGGTGGACTCCTCGGAGATCTCCTTCAAGATCGCGGGCATGCGCGCGTTCAGCGATGCCATGGCCAAGGCCAAGCCCGTGTTGCTCGAGCCGATCATGAAGCTCAAGGTCCTCTTCCCGGATCAGTACATGGGCGACATCACCGGCGATTTGAACCACAAACGCGGCCGTATTCTCGGCATGGGCGCGGAAGACGGCATGCAGTTCATCACCGCCGAGGTGCCGCAGGCGGAGACGTTCAAGTACGCCTCCGAACTGCGCAGCATCACCCACGGCCGCGGCTCGTTTGAAATGGAATACCTGCGCTCCGACGTGGTGCCCCAGCACATCGCACAGAAGGTCATCGCGGAGGCGCAGAAGCACAAGGCGGAGGAAGAGGATTAGGCAACCAGCACACGGAAGTCGGAATTCCGGAGGCCGCATCGTCCCGGGCATGGCGTTCCGCCCATGCCGGATGCGGTCGCCGGTCTTCCGGATTCTAATTTAGGAGTACGGACATGAGTGGACACAGCGCTTGGGCAAATATCAAACATAAGAAGATGGCGAACGACGCCAAGAAGGGCAAGATCTTCAGCAAGATCGCCAAGGAAATCATGATCGCCGTCCGCATCGGCGGCAAGGATCCCTCGTCGAACATCACGCTGCGCACCCTGCTGCAGAAGGCGCGGGCGGCCAACATGCCCACGGATAACATCGAGCGCGCGGTCAAACGCGGCGCCGGCGAGGTGGAGGGCGAAACGTTCGAAGAAGTCGTGTACGAGGGTTACGGGAGCGGCGGCGTCGGCCTGATCGTGCAGGTGTTGACCAACAACCGCAACCGCGCCGCCGCGGAGGTCCGGCACACCTTCACCCGCTTCAATGCCAGCTTTGCCACCCAGGGGAGCGTCATGCGGTCCTTTCAGCGCAAGGGCGTGATCCTGGTGGACGCGGCCAAGGTGGAGGAGGACAAGCTGATGGAGATTGTGCTGGAAGCCGGCGCCAGCGACCTGGTCCGGGACGGCGACCAGTTCGATATCACCACCGATCCCGCCCAGTTCAACAACGTCGTGGACGCCCTCAACAAGGCGAACATTCATCCCGTCAGCGCGGAGGTTTCGCTGGTGGCCGACATCCAGATGCCCGTCGCCGATTCGGACAAGGCCAAGCAGATCATGAATTTCATTGATGCCCTGGAAGACATGGAAGACGTGCAAAACGTCTACACCAACGCCGACATTGACGCGAAGCTGATGGAGTAACCAGGGGCTCGAGGGCTGCCGCGCCGGCGCGCACGATGAAAATCCTGGGCCTTGATATCAGTCTGCGTTCCACCGGGGTTGGCGTTGTCGAGCGCCGCGCCGGACAGTTGGTGGCGGTGGAGTTTGGCCTGATCCGCAATGCAGCCGCCCTGCCGCATTCGGCCTGTCTGGCCAACATCCAGGCGCAGTTGGCGGCCTTGCTTGCGCGCGCGCAACCAGGCGCCGCCGCTTTGGAAGGCGGCTTTTTTTTTAAGAACGCCCGGACGGCGATGATCCTGGGTGAAGCGCGCGGTGTGGCCCTGGCCGCCTGCGCCACCGCTGGCGTGCCGGTCTACGAGTACGCACCCCGCCTGGTCAAACAAAGCCTGACCGGCTATGGCGCCGCCACGAAGACCCAGGTCGCCCGCATGATCATGACTCTCCTCGGCTTGCGCGAACCGCCGCCGGAGGACGCCACCGACGCGCTCGCCCTGGCCGTCTGCCACCTGCATCATCAAACCGGCCTGGTCGCGCTCCAACCCCAGCCCCTGTAAGGAGGTTGCATGCCCACCGCGGCGTCCACCGACCAGCAACGTAATGATGCGCCCCAAGCGTGCTGGGGATTGTTCCAGCTTTTCTGGCCGTCAACGCGCCCTTGCCCGCCAACATCCTGGTAGTTGCAGGTTGGGCGCCGGATTATGCGCTGGAGAGCACGCGGGCGGAATTCGCCCGGCACCCTTAGTCGGGGTGATTCCGTGCCGAACCGCGACTTGGAAAATCATACTCCCGCGTCGGACAGCGTCGCGGGCGGGACCTCTGCCGGTCCCGTTGCGGCCGGCGGCAGCTCATCCTCCGGCTCCACCGTGGTCACGGAAACCAGCTGGTCGCCCGCCGCCAGGTTGATGAGCCGGACGCCCTGCGTGTTGCGGCCGATGCTGCGCACGTCGTTGACCGCCATGCGGATCATCTGGCCGCCGCCGGTGATGAGCATGATCGCGTCCGTCTCGCGCACCACGTGCGCGCCCACCACGTTGCCATTGCGCTCGCTGGTTTTGATGGTGATGACGCCCTTGCCGCCGCGGCTCTGGTTGCGGTACTCGTCGAAGCCGGTGCGCTTGCCGTAGCCGTGCTCGCAGGCAACCAGCAGCGTGGCGTTCGGGTCCACGATCGTGATGCCGACGACGCGGTCATCCTGATCGAGGGTGATGCCCTTGACCCCGATGGTGGCGCGGCCCTGGTCGCGCAGTTGCGCCTCGCTGAAGCGGATGCTCATGCCCCGGAGGGTGATCAGCATGACCTCGTTGTCGCCGCCGGTCAGCTTGACGCCGATGAGCTTGTCGCCCGGTTCAATCTCGATGCCGATGATGCCGCCGGCGCGGATGTTGCGGTACTCGCCGAGGTTGGTCTTCTTGACAATGCCGCGCTCGGTGGCCATGACGAAGTGCTGCTGCTCGTTGAACTCGCGGATGTTGATGAGCGCGGCGATCTTCTCCTCGCCGCCAATGTCGAGGAAATTGACGATGGCCTTGCCGCGGGTGGCGCGGCCGCCCTCGGGGACTTCATACACCTTCTTCCAATAGACGCGGCCCTGCTCGGTGAAGAACAGCAGCGTGTCGTGGGTCGAGGCCGTGAAGACGTGCTCCACATAGTCCTCTTCCTTCGTATCCATGCCCACCACCCCCTTGCCGCCGCGTTTCTGCTGGCGGTAGGTGCTGACGGGGACGCGCTTGATGTAGCCGGTGTGGCTGATGGTGATGACATATCCGCGATCCGCGATCAGGTCCTCCATGTTGACCTCGCCCTCCTCGGGGACGATGTCGGTGTGCCGAT
>CAIQIC010000199.1 GCA_903871765.1 uncultured Lentisphaerota bacterium | reverse complement strand
TCACGTTCATCCGAGGTTTCCAACTGTCCAGCACCAAGAATGGCGACGGCGCCATCCGATGTGTGTATCTCACCAACAACGCCGGGCGCATCCGCGCACTGCCCCCGTTTAGTTTGCCAGCCAGAGTTCATCCCAATGGTGATTGTGTCGTGCTTCGGTCAGCGCACTGAGGTGGCGCATCCCTTTGGGCGTCCCAAATTGCCCGGGACGTTTGAAGCGGCATTGTCGTTGCCGACACGCCGACTCCACGGGGCCTGAACCAATCGGCCAGCCGCGACGGTGGAGGCTCTGGTCGTTCATGCGTCCAGCCTGCGTGGCAAAATAGTTCTGTTCACGTTGGACCACCCAGCCCGCCTCGCCGCGCGGCACTTTCAGTCCGGCGATCTCGGCCGGCACTTGTTGCTCGCGTCCGTGACGCAGTTGGTGGCGGCGCGGTTCGACCCGCTGAGCGGTGGCGGCCTCGTCGTCGTCTTGCAAGGCCCGGCCCAAGTCCCCGAGGTGTTGGCTGGCGTGATAGAAGTCCAGCACTTCGGTCGCTCCGGCCCAGCGGTCTTGCGCCACGTTCCAGATCCATGGAGCACCGTCGGCCACCACCAGCTTCGCCCGCGCGCGGCTCAGTCCGCCGCGCAGGGCTTCCCAGTGCAGGCGGCGGCCAAACTCCAGCGGGTCGCCTTGCCAGCCGATCACGATCGTCTCGGCGAGCGCGCCGCGTCCGCCCGCGGTGCGTCCGGCTTGTTCCTGCCGGGAATACACGCCGGTCTTCCATTCGTGCCATTCCACGCGGGGTTCCTGCGTCCTTTTCTTCCCCCAACCCGGCCCGCGTTGACGCACCTGCCAGCCATCCAACATCAGCACGGCCAGTGGCGTGGGCGCGCGTTCGGGCTGGCGTTCCCCCGGAGAGGTTTCCAATTGCTCCTGGGTGCGGGCTTCCGCCCGTTGGCCCAGGCGTTGGGCCAGCGAGTGCAACGCCGAGTCGGTCACGGGCACGCCCCATTTCTCCGCCACGGCGGCGGCTTCCTCGTAAGAGGCCGTGGCCGTGATCGTGAAGGCCAGTTTGTCTTCCAACGCCAGACTCGGTTGTTGGTGGCCGGTCAGTCCCCAGGGCTCACGCACCGGACAACCCCAGGGTTTATCCGCCGGGTCTTGGCCGTGGAGCACCTGGAGTTCAATCATGCCGACGCCGGTGCGCAGTTGCATCGGGTGGGTGCGCCGATGCACCAGCCGCTCGCCGCTGAGGCGGGAAAACTCCGCCGGGGCGTTCGGCTTCTGCTTGCAAACATTGTTGGAGTCGCTGGCGTGTCCACTCGCGTCCTTCGGCTTCCACTTCCAGTTCAATCTCCCGCAGGGACCGGGGACGCGTCGTTTCCGTGTTCATCCGTTGCCTTTCGTTGAGGTTCTGGTTGGTGCCGGATGAGAAACCGTTCACACCCCAAGTACGAGAGCCGTGTCAAGAGTCACCGATCAGTCGGAGGCAGTGTGCGGATGCGCCCCACGGCCAACGCGCGAAAAGAATTCAGTTGACAGCGCCAACGCAAAGGTGACAAACGTGCCGGAACTCAACCAGCTTGTTCATGCTGAATATCGCAATGGCTGGGTTTTGTGACCGAATGAAAAAACACAACCAAAGGAGAACAGAGCTATGAAGACAAAATCGTTGATGGTGACGGGTGTGCTGCTGTTGAGCAGTTTCGCGGTCCGCTCCGGACCCGGTCCCGAAGGATTCGCGCCGGACAAAGATGGATTCATCCGCAACTGGCTGATGT
>CAIQIC010000198.1 GCA_903871765.1 uncultured Lentisphaerota bacterium | reverse complement strand
GGCTGGTGAAATTCGGCAGCAGTTCGTCGTACAGTTCGCCGAGCAGATCGAGGCTGGCCGGGTTGGTCGGGTCGAGGCTGAAGGGCTCGTTGCGGCGTTCGCCCCACGGGGTGACGTAGCCGTCGGGGCATTCCGCCAGCGGCCGGTAGCGCGGCAGGCGCAGCCAGCGGGTCAGGTGCCCGAAGGAATTCTGGTTGGGCACCAGTTCGATGAACCGCGCGCGGCAGAAGGCATCGAGCCGGCGGATTTCGTCGGCGGTCAGCGGGCTGGCGTTTTCCCAGACCGCCCGGTGGTGGGCATAGGCAAAGGTATGCTCGGTATAGAGTTCGAGGTGGTTGATTTTCCATTCCGCCAGCCGGTCCACCAGCGCGCAAAGCGTTTCCAGGGTGGGCACCTTGTCGCGGCTGATGTCGAGCAATACCCCGCGCACGGCAAAATCCGGGCTGTCCTCCAGCACGCAGCCCGGCAGCGCCGCGGGGAACTGCCGCAGCAATTGGCTCAGCGTCATGAGGCCGTGGAACAGTCCCGCCGGATTGCCAGCGATCAGCCGGATGGCGGCCGCGGTGATTTCCAAACGATAGTCCTGCGGGCCTAACCCGTTGACCGGCTCCATGTGCAAGCCGATGCGGCGGTCGGCCGCCGTGTTCAGCGTCCAGCCGGGGTGACCGTGCCGGAGCAAGTCGTCGCGCAACCGGTCGGCGAGCGGCGCCGTCGCGGCCGGGTCACCCATGGTGGCGATGGCGCCGGCCGGCGTCAGCCGGAACGCCCCGCCGGTTCGCGTCAACCGGCGCGGCTGGGGCAACAGGACGATGTCCGCGGTTGGCACGTTTGATCCTTCGCCGGCCTGGAGCAACAAGCCCGGCGGCCGGCTGGCGGGGACTATAAGCCGTTGCTGTTTCGAAAGAAAGTTTTCGGAAGAAGATGTTTCCCGCGGAGGCGCAGGGGTTAGCGCGGCATAACCGCAACCGAACCAGATTGAAACCGCCAAGGCGCCAAGATCGCCAAGTTTGGAAAGAGGCAACCCTCGGGTTTCGTCAGGACTTTATTTCGCAATTCATTGGTTCTCTCATGGCTTTCTATCCTCTTGGCGGCTCCTGCCAAGGGCAGGACTTCCAGCTTGGCGGCTTGGCGGTTAAATTCTTCGCCGAAAAACAACATTTGGATGGGCAGCAATGCAGGGGCGCAGCGGCGATGAAGACAACTGTGAAATTTGAAATGGGGAACAAGTAAGCTAGCAAATTTGGTGGTTGAAGCTCGTGCCCGCCGGCATGCCGTTGAGCTTTCGTTGCGGGCGCGTTTTTGCTATAGTGCTGTCATGAATGCATCCATGCCATGGACCGCGGTCCGGATCAAGGCCGCGAAGGGCCGGGAGAAAATCGTTTGCCTCACGGCCTATGACTATGCCACCGCCCGGCTGGTGGACGAGGTTGGTCTGCCCCTGATTCTCGTCGGCGACTCGCTGGGCATGACGGTACTCGGGTACGCTCATACGCTGCCGGTGACAATGTTTGACATGCTCCACCACACGGCGGCCGTCGCGCGCGGCGTGCAGAACGCGCTGGTGGTCGCTGACATGCCGTTCATGTCCTACCAGGTCTCCGTGCCGCAGGCGCTGGCCAACGCCGGCCGGCTGCTCAAGGTCGGGGCGAAGGCGGTCAAGATCGAGGGCGGCGAACTGCGTGTTCCGACCGTGTGCGCCCTGGTGGCCAACGGCATCCCCGTGTTGGGCCACATCGGCCTGGAACCGCAAAGCATCCAGACCATGGGCGGCTACAAGGTGCAGGGCCGCACGCCGGACGCCGCCGCGGTGCTGCTGCGCGATGCCCGCGCGCTGGAAGCCGCCGGCGTGTTTGCGCTGGTGCTCGAAGGCATCCCCGCCGAACTCGCCGGCCGGATCACCGCGAGCGTGGGCGTGCCCACCATCGGCATCGGGGCCGGTCCGCAGTGCGACGGGCAGATTCTGGTGCTGCACGACCTGCTGGGGCTGATCCCCGGCGCCCGGCAGCCCAGGTTCGTCAAGCGCTACGCGGAGCTCGGCGCTGCCGCGAAGGTTGCCATCGCCGACTATAAGCAGGACGTAGAGCAGGGCCGGTTCCCGGGACCGGAACAATGTTACTAGCCGCCCGTCGGACATGGGTCCGCCAGGCGGCTAGACCGTCCAGCGCGGATGAGAAGATAACCGGCAGGTGTTAGTCAGCGACGGATTTTACGGGAGCACTTTAAAAATCCGTTGGGGCGGCAAGACTATGCGCATCATTCGAACATCGGGCGAGATGCAACAGACGGCCCTGACGCTACGCGCCGCGGGCCGCCGGATCGGGCTCGTGCCGACCATGGGCTTTCTGCATGCCGGGCATCTTTCCCTGGTCCGGCTGGCGCGCGCACGCAGCGATGCGGTTATCCTCAGCCTGTTCGTCAATCCGACGCAATTCGGACCGCGGGAGGATCTGGGCAGCTATCCCCGCGACTTCGCGCGCGACGCCGCGCTGTGCCGCGAAGCGGACGTGGACATTCTGTTCGCGCCGGAGGCGGCGAAGATGTACGCGCCGGACGCCAGCGTCTACGTCACCGAGGAACACCTGGCCGCGGGCCTGTGCGGCGCCGCGCGCCCCGGTCACTTTCGCGGCGTGTGCACCGTGGTGGCCAAGCTGTTCAATCTCTGCCTGCCGCACGTCGCGGTTTTCGGCGCGAAGGATGCCCAGCAACTCCGCGTCATCCGCCGCATGACGCGCGATCTGAACTTTCCGGTGGAGATCGTCGCCGGGCCGACGGTGCGCGAAGCGGACGGGTTGGCGCTGAGTTCGCGCAACAGCTATTTGTCCGCCGACGAGCGCCGCCAGGCGCCGGTCCTGCGCCGGGCGCTCGACGAAGCCGAGCGCCTGTATCGCGCCGGAACGCGCGACGCCGCGGCGCTGCGGAACGCGCTGCAGGGAATCATCGCGCAGGCGCCCGCCGCCCGGATTGATTATATCGCCGTCGTGGACGACGAGACGCTCGCACCGGTCCAAACCCTGACCAAGCCCGCGCTGGTCGCCCTGGCGGTGTACATCGGCACGACCCGGCTGATTGACAACACCGTGCTGCAGGCGTGAAGGAAAAAAGCAACCGTTGAGCCATTGTGGTTGGGTTTTACCGCCAGCATGAGCCGGACTTTCCAACTGGGCGTTGATACGTTGCTGGCGGACCATTCCGACTGGGTGCGCGGCGCGCGGGTGGGGCTGGTGGCGCACGCGGCCAGCGTGGATGCCGCGGGCGTGCCGACGGCCGACCGGCTGCGCGCGGCGGGTGTCCAGCTCGCAGCGCTCTTCGGCCCGGAGCACGGCTTCGCCAGCCGGGCCGGCGCGGGCGAACCCGTGGCCGCAGCCCGACACCCGGCATGGAACATTCCCATTCATTCGTTATACGGCGCGACGCGCAAGCCGACACCGGCGATGCTCGCCGGGCTGGACGCGCTGCTGTTCGATCTCCAGGACCTCGGCGTCCGCTGTTATACCTACTGTGCCACGCTGCGCAACGTGCTGGAAGCCGCCACGGAACAGCACATCGCCGTTATCGTGCTCGACCGGCCGGTGCCGCTGGCCGGCGTCGTGGACGGCCCGCTGCCGGACGAAGGCTGCATGGATTTTGTGG
>CAIQIC010000197.1 GCA_903871765.1 uncultured Lentisphaerota bacterium | reverse complement strand
GATCGAGGCGCGGTATGCGCAGGCGCGGGCGCGCGTCGAGCAGCTCACCCCCGCCCTCCTCGCCAAATCCTTCCGCGGCGAACTCGTCCCCCAGAACCCCCACGACGAACCGGCAGACAAGCTGCTGGAGCGCATACGCAATACGGCAGCAGCGCCCGCCAAACAGACCAAACGCCCATGATCACGCTGGGCATAGATTTGTCGTCCATGCCTGAGGACACGGCGACATGCCGGATCAGGTGGGAGGCAGATCGGGCGCTGGCCGAACCGCCGCAATTGGGTTGCACCGACGAACAGCTCGACGCGCTGATTCAAACCGCGGACGCCATTGGCATTGACGCGCCTTTCGGCTGGCCCGCCGAATTTGCGGCTGCTGTGAACGAGTGGAAGTCCCCGGTCTGGAACGCTGAGATCCGCGACAGTCTGCGGTTTCGACAAACCGACCTGTGGATTCATGATCAGTTCAATCTCGCCCCCCTCAGCGTCTCATCCGACCGGATTGCTTTGCCGGCCATGCGTGCGATGGCTTTGTTGCGTCGGCATGGAGTGCATGATCGAAGCGGGGATGGCCGGTTCTACGAGGTGTATCCCGCCGGCAGCCTCAAGGTCGGGGGAATGCCAAACAAGGGCTACAAGAAGCCAAAAGATCGCCATCGGAGAGACGCCATCCTAAAGGCCCTGCGCCAAGCGATGCCCTGGCTCATTGCGCCCGATGACTGCGCAGCATCGGCGGATGGGCTTGACGCCCTCGTCGCAGCGCTCACGGCGCGCGCAGCGGCACAAAACCTCACGCACTGCCCACCCTCCGATCAAGCCGAGATGGCTCGGCGTGAGGGGTGGATCCATCTGCCAAGCCAATTCCCGTCACCGGGAGGATAAGATCGTTTTTCTTTTTCAATGCCATGCACACCACCATCCCTGAAAAACTGTTGGCGCTGGCGGATGAAATCACCAAGCAAGGCGATGTGTCCCTCTCGCGGTTGACCGTGTTGAAGAAGTGGTTTGCACGGCCGGCGCGGCTGCCGGCATTCGCCCTCTGGGTGGCGGCGCAGGCGCTCGCACGGAAAGGCAGTACGGCAGGAACGGCGGGCGTGCTTTTCAGGGAATGCCAAGCGTTACTCGGCCAGATCGCCCCCTACGCCCCGCACGTGAACCGCAAAGCGGCCGAACGGTTGTACGAACGGCTACGAAGCTTCCAAGACGAATACCGGCAACAGGCCTGGGGGCCGGTGCGGGTGATCCACCATTGGAACCTGCTGCTCGTGGAGCAAGCCCTGGACATCCTCCTCTGGCACGCGGACTCGCCCGCGCACGGCTACAAACTGGCCGCCGATTACTGTCAGCACTACGACCCCAGCTATGGCAACGGGCTGAACGGCCCCAGCCGGCGGAAAATCAAGGAAATGGCCCGCTTCCTGCAAGCGTTTGAAGCCGCGGAGAACGCGTCATCAAACCGATAGGGCGTGCTCTTCCAGCAATTCGCTTTATGGATGGAACGGACCGATTCTTTTCCGGAGCGGAATGTGTCAACATTCCGGCAAACCCGGAACCGACACCGGTTCCGCTCCGGGCGAAGGCAAAAGGCAAAGGGCTGTTTTTTCGGAGTTGATTTCTCTCCGGTGCGCTTATACTGTAAGCCTAGTTTAACGAGGGGTATGCCTTCAATAAGCCGATGAAAACAGACGATATTCGCTACGCGCCGCTTTACCGGATCCCCGAGGTGGCGGCCTATACGCGGGGCAACCTGAGCACACTGCGGACATGGGTGCTGGGCCGGGCATTGACCGGCGTGCGCGGCAAAACCCGCTATTATCCGCCCGTGATCAACGTTGCGCACCGCGAACGGCCGGACGGTTTGAGCTTCATCAACCTGATCGAGGCGCATGTCCTGGTGGCCTTGCGTCGGACGCATCGGATCCCCCTGCCCAAAATCCGCGGTGCGGTCCTCTGGCTCCGCAAAGAACTCGATTCCGAACATCCCCTGGCGGAGCTGCAGATCGAGACCGATGGCTTCAACCTCTTTGTCCGTCACCTGAACCAGATCATCAGCGCGTCGGAAAAGGGCCAGGTGGT
>CAIQIC010000196.1 GCA_903871765.1 uncultured Lentisphaerota bacterium | reverse complement strand
GTTCTCCTTCTGCAGGCCCGCGAGGGAGGCTTGCGCCTCCTGCAGCCGGCGCGCGGCCTCTTCGCCGCCGCGACCCTGGCGCTCCAGGCGCTGGTTGGCCTCCGCGAGCGATGCGTTCTGCGTGCGTGCCTGTTCAAGCTCCTGCTTCGTTTGCTGGAGCCGGGTGTTGAGGTCGACGAGCTGGCGGGTGCTTTCCTCGGCGCGACCGGTCCCGGCGCTCTGGGCCGACGCGAGGTCCTTGCGCGCCGCCTCAAGCTGGGCCGTGGTCGCCGCGAGGCGGGCCGCCGCGTCACCCCGATCGGCGAGCTGGCGGTTGAGGGCTTCCTTGTCGGCGGTCAGCTGCTTCACTTGCGCAATAAGCTCTGCGCCCGAATCCTTGTTCGCCGCGAGGTCCTTGCGCGCGCGGCGTCAAGCTGGCTGGTGAGCGCCGTCACCTGGTCCTGCAGCTTGGCGGCCTCGGTCTTCGCGGCGTCCGCCGCCGCGGCCTGGCCGCGCAACCGGTCGCGCTCCTTGATGGTCCCCTGAAGATTGTCGTTGAGCTCGGCGTTGTTGTTCTTGAGCACGAGCAGCTCCTTGCGCGCATCCTCGTACTGGCTCGTGACCGCCGCCAGGCGTTGCGCCCCCTCGCCCCGCTCGGCGAGCTGGCGATTGAGAGCGTCCTTTTCCCCGGCCAGCTTCTTGACCTGCGCGGTGAGGTCGGCGCCGGCTTCCTTCGCCGCGGCAAGTTCCTGACGGGTGGATTCCAACTGCTGGGTCAACGCGACCGTCTGATCCTGCAGGCGGGAGGCGTCGGTCTTCGCGGCGCCGGTGGCTGAGGCCAGTTGCTGGTGGAGCTGATCACGCTCAGTGGAGAGCGCGGCGAGCTGGGCGGACTGTTCGGCCAGTTTCGCCTCCGCCGTCTGCCGGTGTTCCCCGGCCTGCGCGAGCACCGCGGCCGACTTTTCCCGGGCATCCTTCGCCGCGGCGAGTTCCTGACGCGTGGATTCAAGTTGCTGGCGCAGGTCGTCGCGCTCGCGGCGGTCCTGCCCGGCGGTCGTGGCGGCCTGCGCCGCCGCTGACTGGGCGGAGGTGAGTTCGCCGACCGTGCGGCGGGCTTTCTCCAGCTCGGCCTGCGCGGTGGTGAGGTCCTTCCCGTGCTGGTCGCGGGCGGTCTCGGCCTGCGTGGCGCGCTGTTCGGCGGCGGTCAGGGCGCTCTTCAGGCGGGCGGCCTCGTCGGCCTGCATGGCGGCGGCGGACTTCGCGGCATCCGCTGATGCGAGCTGGGTGCGGAGCTGGTCGCGCTCCTTCTCCAGTTCGCCAACCTGGCGGCCCTTCTTGGCCAGCTCGGTCTCGAGCAGTTGCTGTTGCTGCCGGGCCTCGGCCAGGGTCGCTTTCTCCCCGGTCAGTGTCTTCACCTGGGTGGCGAGGTCCGTGTTGGCGCTCTGGGACGAGGTCAGATCTTTGCGGACTGTCTCGAGCTGGGTGGTTAATTCAGCCATGCCGGCCTGGGCGGCGGCGAGTGCCCTGGCCTGCTCGTCGCGCTCGCGGTGGAGGTCGGCCACGCTGGCCGCGGTCGGCGCGATGCTGGCGGCCTGCAGAAGTTTTCCATTCTCCACCTCGAGCCGGGCCAGGTGCTCGCGCAGTGACTGCATGTCGGCATTGGCGGTGGCGAGCCGGCCGGACAGCTTGTCGCGGTCCTGTTGCAGCGCGACGACGGAGGCGGCGGTCGGCGCCGCGGCAAGCTCCTGGCGGAGCTGGCTGCGTTCGGTCTGAAGCACAATGATGTCCTTCGCGCGCTGGCTGAGGGCAGCCTCGGCCAACGTGGCGTGCTGTTCGGCGGCCGCGGCCGTGGCCTTCGCGCTGTCCGCCTCCTTCCACGCCGACGCAACTTCCTCGCTGAGTTTCGTTTTGTCCGCGTTGACGGTGGCGAGCTCCTTTTCCAGCGCGACGGTGCGATCCTCGGCCGGCGCGGAAGCCGCGGGT
>CAIQIC010000195.1 GCA_903871765.1 uncultured Lentisphaerota bacterium | reverse complement strand
TCCAGCGCACCAGGCTGTCGGGATCATTCAGCGCGGCCTTGGTGGCCGGCAGGCCCGCCAGCTCCCGGCCCAGCTCGATGGCGCGGAGCCCCAGGATGCGCGTCGCGGGTTGGGAGTTCGTCAACAGCGTGCCGACCTTGGACAGCAGCTCCTGCGGCTTGAGCCGGGCCAGGGCCAGCAGGGCCTGCCCGCGCAGCCAGTCGTTGGTGGTGGTTTGCGCGATTTCGAGGATCGGCGCCGCGGCCGCCGCCTGTTTCAATTCGCCCAGCCGCCGCATCGCGGACGCCTGCAGGATCCAGTCATCCTGCTTCAAGTTGCCGAGCAGGCGTTGGATCACCGCGGGAGATTCGGCCTGCTCCGCCGCCGTCGCGAAAGGCTGGGCTGCGCCGAATGCCAACATCACCGGCAATAACAATGACGGGACATTATGCCGGACAGTTTTCATACATTTCATCAAACAAGGGTGCCGGGTTAAACCTCCCTTGATTACCGTTCAGCCATCCATTTTTCAACTACGAAACACGCGAAAAAGGAAGAGAAGCAAGAACATCATCATTCCCCTTTCGCGCTTTTCGCGTGTTTCGTAGTTTCCTCATCCGCCGTGATTATCTTCGGTCAAGTCCGGCACGACTCAGCGCTGATAGATCGGCAGAAAACGGTAGGGCACGCCGAGGATGAGGATGGACATGGCGGTGTCCCACACCGGGCCTACCTCCCCTTCCCAATGGCCCGTGCGCGCCTGCCGGGCGATCAGCGTGGCGGCGACGGGCGGGTACCAGCGCATGAATTCCTCGTCCCCGAACTGGTACATGCTGAGCGTGCAATAATAGTGCGTGTACAGGAACCGGGAGACGTTGGCGAATTTCCGGTCGGGGTAGCTCTTCATGTAGAGCAGGCCCCGCTTGACGGCCGGATGATCGCGCTGGCCGCACATGATCAGGGACATCACGCCGGCGCCGGTGCGCGCCAGGCCCGGCTCGCTGTGGGGCTGGTAGGCGTAGCCACCCGTGCTGGGATCCTGGCAGGACAGCACGTAGACCGTGGCGCGCTGCATGGTGGCGTCCGGGACCGAGATACCCGACTCCCGGGCGGAGTTCAGCGCCACCAGTTGCATGACCGTCATGGACAAATCCGCGTCGTTGGGTTGCGGACTGTACCGCCAGCCGCCCTCGTTGTTCTGGGAGCGCAGGGTCACGTCCACGGCCTTGCGCAGCGCGTCGCGGATCTTGACGTTCTTGCTCTGGCCCCAGGCCTCGGACAGGGCCAGGATCGCCAGGCCGTGCTCGTACATGCCGGCATGGTTGTTGGGCGTGCCCATGTAGCCCAGTTGCTTTTCGTTCAAGGCCAGCAGGTAGTCCAGCCCCTTTTCCATGAGCGTCCCGTACTGGCCGAGGCCGGGGACGTGGCCCTGCAGCATGAAGGCCAGCAGGGCCGTGGCCGTATCGGCGGACGAATGCTCGTTGCCGCCCCAACTGCCGTCCTTGCCCTGCGCCTTGGCGAGGTATTCCAGGCCCTGCGTAATGGCCTTGCGCGCCTCCGGACTCAGCCGCACGGCAGCGCGCTCCTGGCCCGGCGCCAGGGCCGGCCACAGCGCGGCGGCCATCAGCAGGCCCACCAGTGCCTTCCGCCATCTGCTCGTTCTCATGTACATCATCTTTCCACGCGCGCCTATTCCGCCAGCACTTCGTAGTAATCCGCCACCTGCTTGCGAAACTCCGGCGGAATCTGCTGCACGTACTTCTGCATCGCCGCCGCGCGTGCTTGCTGCTGGAGCGCCGTCAGGGTGGACCCGGTGCGCTTGACGTTCTCGCCCTGCACGTCCGTCAACGACTGGCCGCTGGCGCTGATTTCCATGTCATCCGGCGGACTCATCATGGGCGGCGGCGGTATGCCTGTGATCTCGCCCGGCATCGGCGGTCCGGGCATGGGCGGACCCGGCTGCGGGGGCCCCGGCGGTCCCGGCATCGGCGGGCCCGGCTGCGGGGGGCCGGGCATCGGCGGACCCGGCTTGGGCGGCGCTTCCTCGGCCTTGGCCAGGGCGCTCTGCATGTCTTTGATCGCCGCATCCATGCTTTGCAAGGCCATGTCCTGCTTGTCGGCATTGATCTGGCTGCTGGCGTTCTGCATGGCCTGCAGGGCCGAGTTGAGCGGGTCGGCGGCGGTGGCCTGGGCCAGCTCGTTCTTGAGCTGCAACTGTTGGGCGGCCATATCCGAAGCGTTGTTCTTGAACTGGTCGCCTTTCAACGCGGCCGCATTGGTCCGTAACTCCTGCTGGTCCTGCAAAATATTTTTCAGCGCTTCGGCCAGGGCCTTCTTGTCGTCGGGCAGCCCTTCCGTCAGCAGGCTCTCCAACTCGCGTAGCGCGACCAGCGTCTTATCCTGGGCGACCACGGCGTCCACGCCGGCCTTGAGATTGATGTGGCTGACGGCATTCTGGATGAGCAGGTCGGGCCGGCTCTGCGCCGCGGCGTTTTTCGCCGCGCCCAGCCGGCGTTTGGCGTCGGCATCGGAACTTTCCGCCAACGATTTGGTGAGCAGCGTCTCGAAGTCGGTGTAGCGCTCGCTCAGCCCGCCCTGCACCTGGGCCAGGCGGCCCTTGTCCACGTCGGCAGCGTCGGGCTCCAGGATAAGCTTCCGGCCCCAGGCCGCCGTCTGACGGCGGACGAACTCCTCGGACTCGATCAGGGCGCGGAGATTTTTCAGCAGCACATCCGTGTCCAGGGAGCTGCCCAGGTCCTGCAACAGCTTGACCAGTTCCTGGTGAATGACCTCGATCTCCTGGTCGGCGGTCTGGATGTGCGGCAGCGCGGCTTTCCGATCGGACCGCGCCCGCATCAGGGCCTCCACGGCCTTGGGCACGCGGGTCTCATTCACCGCGGCGAGGGCGACGTTCACCTTGCCGATGACCGCGCCCCGCCCCGGCTGCTCGAGCTGGTTGGCGGACAGATCGCCCAGCAGCCAGTCCACGCGGCGCACGACGGCGGCCAGCTTGCGGCGCACCTCGACCTGGCGCCGCTCCTCGGCGGCCAGCCGGCTGGTGGTGTTCAGAATGTCGTCCGGCGCCGCCACGGGGTCCGCCGCCTGGCCGGGCGGCCCGGCCGCCAGCAGCAACCACAGCGCCGACCGCGCCCAGACACCCAACAGCTTACGCGGGATCGAGGCCTTCATTTTTTCGCCTCCTGCTGCTTGAGTTCCCCGACTTTGATCGAAGCCTGTTCCTCCGCTTCGCGCGCCTTTTGAATCTCGTCCCGCTGGGCGTCCAATTCCCGGCGGAACCATGCCAGGTAGCGCTCCTCGTTCACGATCGTCAAGCGCCGCACCGCCGTCTGGGCCACGTGTAATTGGTTCGGGTAAAAGTCGCTGACCTCGACGTGGAACTGGAGGATCTGGCCGTCCCGCAGGCCGGGGATTTTTTCCTTCAACGCCAGCAGGTAATCAATGCGATGCTTGGCCTTGCCCAGGCTGGCGATTTCCAGGCGCTCCTCGTTGTGCCCGTCCACCGAATAGACCAGCCACGCCTTGGCCAGCGCATAATCGTCGCTGGCGTCGGCCACGATCCGCACCCGCTTGTTGAGGGTCGCCAGCCCGTGATCGTCCGGCGCCAGCAGTTCCACGTCGGGCGCCCGGTCGGGGATGATGCGCACGCTGTTCTTGACGGAATCGTACTGAAAGCCCTGTTGCTTTTCCGTCCAGCGGAAGCCGTAGCGGAAATGATTGGTGGCCAGGCACGCAAAGGCCGCGGTGCGCCCGTCGGCGCCGATGGTCGCGGCCTGCTTTGTATCTCCCAGGGTGACGTCCATCGCCCGGACGGCCGAGTCCAGCTTCAACTCCCACCGGATCTCGGTTCCTTCGGGCGCCTCCAGGTTCAGCTCGTTGACGGTTTCGCTGGTATCGGCCCGCTTCAGGTAAGCGGGGTACTTGTACGTCACTTTCGCCGACACAATCTCCGGCGGCGGGATGACGGTGACGGTGTAGACGTCCGAGCGGTCGTCGCCGATTTTCAGGAAGTACGTCAGGCTGGCGCCGGCTTCCGGCAACCGGTGCAGGAACTCGTTGTGCTTGCCGCCCTCCTGCCGCGCCAGGACGAGCGTCTGCCAGTTGCCGGTCTTGCCGGCCCGCACATACAGCAGCCCGCTGTCCGGCACCACCTTGCCGCTGACCGTCGCCCGGATCTCGGGGGTCGTGCCCTGTTGCACCACCAGGTGGCCGGAGATTTTCTCGATCTTCGTGTTGGTGGGATACTTCGCGCTCACGCCGGCCATGCGCAGCAACAGCGACCGCATGTGCCCGGACTTGACCACGCTCAGCCCGGCGAAGAAGAGCAGCACCAGGGAGACGACGATCAGCAGGTTCTTCAGTTGGCGGAAATTAACCACCTCGCGGAAATCCATCGGCCGCGTCACCACGAGGGCCTGGTCCCGCATGGCCGCCAGCAGTTCCAGCGACAGATCGGGCTGATCCGGTTGCGGCCCCTGCAGTTGGATGTAAGACACCAGCATCGAGGCCAGCTCCGGATGCTGCCGTTCCACCTCCAGCGCGACGACCAGCGGGTCAAACCGCCGCAGGTAGCGGAACCACTCGTGCCAGCCCACCCAGCCCAGCACGACGGCGTTGATCGCCAGCAGCAGGAAGCGGGACTGCTCCGGCAGCCGGGTCCGGAAGATAATGCCCCAGTCCACCAGCAGGTCCATCAGCACCATGGCCACCAGCCAGATGAGGAAGCGCGAGACGCCGCGCAGGTTGTAGAAGCGGCGCTCCTGCCGCCAGGCCTGGCGCAGTTTGGCCTCGATGCTTCCCTTGGGATGTGCAGCACTCATGGCGTCGTCGTTGTGACTGTCTTCCCTTTATGTCCTCAAACCAGATTATCCCGCCGGCGCAGGAACCATTCCACGCCCGTGATCAGCACCATGGCCACAAACAACAGCGGCAGATCCCAGAGATCCCGCTCGCGATGGATGGACTGGGTCAGCGGCTCGTCGCGATGCAACCGGCCGGGCAGCGCGCCCAGCTCGGACAGGCGGTAGGCCTGGCCGCCGGACAGCTCGGCCACCTGCCGCACGACCTTGGCTTGCATGTCGGTTTCGCGCTGCTCCAGCGGGGTGGTCTTGACTTCGAACTCCACCACGTTGGAATGTTCCCGGTGGATGGGGAGCGTCTTGATGACGAAAGCGCCGTCCTCCGCGGCCAGGTGCAGGCCGGCATAGAGGCCCGGCGAGTTCGGCACCGGCTCCAGCTCCAGCTCGATCGGCGTCTGGGTCGGGCCCGCCTGTTCCAGCAGCACCTTGAACGCCGGCTCGGTCACCGGCTCGAACGTCTCGGACAGCACGTTGGCGAAGATTTTGATTTGCTCGCCCGCGCTGTAGTTGCGGCGATCGGTTTCCAGCGCAATCTGCTTGTTGGCGCCCAGCAGCCGCGATAGCGCCAGGAACTGGATGGTCTGGCCCCAGAACCGCGCATGGTAGGTGGCGCCCTCTTCCAGGCGCAGCCGCCACAGATCCTCGCAGCCCACGAACATCGCCTTGCCGTTCCCGTAGCGCTGCCAGGCGACCAGCGGATAGATCCGCGTGCCTTCAATTTCGCCGGACAGGGTCAGCAGCGTCGTGGCCCCGGGCTTGGCGCCCTCCAGCGGCGGCACATGCGCCAGGGGCCGGACCCGAGCCCAAAGGCGGGCATTGGCGTCGGCCGGGCTCAGCAAGGAGGTGCAGGGGCTTTCCAAGCCTTCCGCCGTCACGACCGGATAGCGGTCCTCGCCCACGGGCCGCCAGGGTTCGTTGACGAACTTGACCGGCAGCACCTTGACGATCGGCGTCTGCAGATACGTCGCCGGCGTGCCGACCGGACCGGCCAGCATCAGCAGCGAACCGCCCCCCTGGCGCACCAGCTCCTCCATGCGCGCAAGCTGCGTGCTGTTGAAATACCGGGCCGGGACATCGCCCAGGATGACCAGGTCGTACTTCATGATCTCCGCCGGATCCTCCGGGAACTTGGCCAACTGCCGCGGCGACGTGGCGGGCAACAGCGGATCGCCTTCCGTCATCAGGAAGCGGACGTCCAGCCGGGGATCGCGCAGCAGCACCCAGCGCAGGTAGCGATATTCCCAGCGCGGCAGGCCTTCGACGTAGAGCACGTGGATCTTCTCGTCCAGGATTTTCAGCTTGTGCGCCGCGCTGTTGTTGTCCTTGCTGATCTCGCCCGGCGGCCCGCTGACCGTCACGTCCAGTTCGACCGTCCCCGTCTTCTGCAGCGGCTGATAAATAATCTCCTCGATTTGCGCGCCGCCGGCAAAGACCACGCTCTTGGTCGTCACCGGCGCACCGTTGACGCGCAATACCAGTTCGCCATGCTGGCCCTCGAAGCCGGAGGAGTCCACCTGGATGCGCAGGGGGATCTTGTCCCCCGAGAAGGCCACTTCGGGCGCAATGATCCGCCGGACGCTGTAGTCCGGCTGGGCTGACACGCCGATGCCCACCGGGAAAACGGGCACGTTGCGGCTTTTCAAATCGCGCGCCACCTCGGCCGGATCACGGCCGCCGGTCCAGGCAAAATCGCTCAGCACCACCACGCCGCCCAACGGCTGGCCGGCGTGACGATCCACCGCCTCGGCGATGGCGGATCCAATCCGGGAGGCCGGACCGTCCGCGCTGCGCTTGCGGAGCCAGTCGGCCGAGCCTTCCTCGCCGGCCGCCGGGCGCAGCGTGTCGTCAAAACTGAAGAAGCGGACATCGTACTCCGCGGCCAACCGGGCGAGCCACGGCAGGCCGGGATGAGCCAAGGCCAGTTGGGCCAGTTCCAGGCGGGACTTGGCGTCCGCTTTGGCGGACAGCTTGGCGGCCTCCGCCTCGCTCAAGCTGTTGGTCAGGGCGATGGCGCCGGTGAGGCGGGCGGTTTCCTCCACGTCGGCGGCGCGGCGGCGCAGATCCCGGATGGCCATGCTTTGCGAGGTATCCAGCATGACCAGCAGCGTGCGCTTCAGGGGCTTGACAAGCTGCACATCGAGGACAGGTTCCAGCAGGATGACCACCAGCAGCATCACCGCCAAGGCCTGGCAGCAGCCCATGAAGATCCGGCGTGCACGGGACAGCGCGTGTTCCCGGCGATAGAGATAGAAAGCCAGGAGTGCGGCGGCGCACAGGGCCACGACGATCCATAGCCCGCCATGACGGAGGTACGCCGCGAAGTTCACGAGGCGCTCATCCGCTTCCAGGCCTATGAGTTTCTGGAACATGCGCTCATTCCACCTGCGCCCGCCGCGCGCCCGCCGCGCGGCCGCGCGTGACCTCGGCGGCCACGTCGGTGATGCCTTCCGAGATGCGATGCGTGAAGCGCCGCGCCAGCCAGCTCTGCAGCAGCAGCGTGCCCAGCGCGGCGAGCAACAGGATCCGCGCGAGCTCGAAGCCGTTCCGGCCGGTCTTGACCAACTCCGCCAGATTCTCCTCCGGCCCGATCATCGCCAGCGACACCGCCGCCGCCTTCCGGGCCAGCACCGGCTCGGGCAGCACTTTGACATCGGATTCGCGCGCGTCCAGGTTGACGGCCACCAGCGCGGTGGCGTTGCCGCCCATCTCGATTTTATAAAAGCCGTTCGTCTCCGGCTCACAGATGCAGGAAGGCTGGCCCCCGACGGCCACCACCTTCAACTCCCGGGTCTGACCGCCGGGCCCGGTGAGCTTGACCACCTCGCCCAGACGCCTGTTGTTCACCGGCACTGTGACCGCCTGCCCGACCAGCGCATTCCGGCGCTCGGGGTGACTGGTCATATACGTTACCGCCTGGTGCAGGAGAATGGTGTAGACGGGATGGAGGGGGAAGTTCCCCCACTTCGCATCGGCCGCACACGTGAACAGCAGGACGGAGCCCCTGCCGACCTGCTTTTCCAGCAACAAGGGCAAGTCGTTTTCGGCCAGGCTCACGAGAGTCACGCCTCCTTCGCCGGGGGTCGCTTTGCAAACGCGCTGGAAACGGGCGCTGTCCAGCAGCTCGGCCGGCAGGCGGCCGATCAAGTCGGAGATCGGATGCCCAGCGCGCACCTTGCCCAAGGCCCAGCCCTTGGCCGGATCGGGCGCCTGGATGTCCTTTTCCAGCACAGCCGGCAACAGCGATCCCGTTGCGGTCCGCAGCCGGCCGTTGTAAAGCTCGGCGTTGACCTTGTCGCCGGCAAAGACCATCAGGCCGCCGCCGCGCCGGACAAACTGGTCGAGCTTTTTGACCGCTGCCTCGCTCAGGTCGGCGACGTTGGCCAGGGCGATGACGTCGTAGTCGGACAGTGCTTCGCTGTCCAGATCCTGCCATTCGGCCCGCGTCACCTGCAGCGGGGCCTCATCGCCGCGCGCCTTGCCCCGCAACGCGCGATCGAGGTAGAAGGTTGCGCCCAGGGCGGCGGGCTGGGCGGCTGGTGCGCCATCAATGCTCAGCACCCGGATGGCCGACCGGACGGACACCACGGTCTGGCGGTGATTGTCCAGCGCGAGGTCATCGGTTGACAGGGCGGCCGCGATGCGCACATCGCCATCGGTGGCGAAGGATGAATAGAAGGCCACGGTGAGCGCCCGGCCCGGCTCGACCACGCCGACCGCCTTCTTGCTGACCGCCTCCCCGTTGACGCTGAAGATCAGGGCCCCGGCATCCCGCGAATGGCGGCCGTAATTGCTGACCTCGGCCGAAAAGCGGGCGGTGCCGTTGCGCCGCAGCGAGCCCGAGGCGAAGGACAACGACGTGATGGCCAGGTTGTCCTCGCCGTCATTCGCCACCGGAACGAGGTACGCCTTGGCCGCTTTCCCCAAGCGGCGCAGCGTGGCGGATGCTTCGTCCGACAACGAATTCCAGTCGCTGCCCTGCCCGTCGGTAATGAGATAGCATTCCCGCGATGGCGTTTTCAGTTCGCCGGTCAGGCGTTCCAGTTCGTCCAGGTTCTGCTCCAGGTTCAACGGCTCCGGCAGCACATGGGCCTCTGTGGCGAGCAACCGGGCGAAGCGGGCCGCGTTGTAGCCGGTAGACCGGATCAGGATCCGCGGGTGTGCGCCCATCAGCACCACCGTGACGGGGTCGCCCTCGCGCAGCGTGGAAAGAATCGTTGCGGCCCGTTCCAGGGCCCGGTCATACCGCTTCCGGAACTGGCCATGTGCCATGCTATAAGAGGAATCGAGGGCCAGCACCAGGCCGATCCGCCGCTGCCCGGCGGCGAACAGGGCCGTATCGCGCCGCAAGGTGGGCCGCGCCAGGGCCAGGGCCACCAGGGCCAAGACCAGGCAGCGCAGGCAGAGGATGATGAAATCCTCCAGCTTGATTTGCCCCGACCGGATCACCAGGGCCTTCCGGAGCAGCTCCATGGCGGCCCAAGGGGTCTGCCGCTTGTGCTTGCGGTACAACAGATGGATGAGGATCGGCACGGCCACGCCGGCGGCCCCCAACGCTCCCCACAACCACGCTGAATTCAAGAAGCCCATCGCTCAAATTCCATCACGTCAACGAAAGCCGCCTTTCAACCGCATGCGCTCCACGACCATCATTACGGTTTGCCCGGCTCCGCGACCCGCAACAGCGGGTCGCACAGATCCACGCCCGCCGGAAACGCCAGGCGCTCCCCAAAGTCCGCCACCAGCTCCAGTGGCTGGCCCGCCGGCAACGTCAACGTCACCGCCTCCGGTTTGCTGGCGGGCTGTAACGTGCGTTGCCACACCGCGCGCTCGCCGACGCGCACTTCCAGCCGCACGTCCCCCGCGTTCGACGGACGGGGCGCAATGGTGGCCTGAAAAATCCACGCGCTCCCGGCGGCGGGGACGTTGAAGCGCTGGACCGACGACGGTTGCAGGCGCAAGGCCTGCAGGCAGGGCGCCGCCACTGCGCCCGGCCGCGGCCAGAGCAACTCCGGCGGCGCGGTTCCCGGCGCCGCGCCGGCTGCCAGCGCGCTCAGCCACTGTAGCTGGGAAGATGCGCGCGAATAATAGCGGACATGCCCCGGCTGGATTTTCAGCGAGTCGAGCAGGGCATGCTGCAGGGTGAACTGGTCGCCCTCGATCCCGAGGCGGCCGTGATACAGACTGCCATCCGTCAGCCGCACCTCATCCAGCGCGGCATTGGTTTCGACGCCCGGCCGCCGCAGCACATAACAAATCAGGGACGCACGCGGCAGCGGGAGGACTCCCAGGGGCGAGTTGACGGCCACGTCGCGGTCCTTGATCCACACGAGGCTGCCCGGCAGCGGCGCGCCCTTGCTCAGATACATAGTCTCCGGCTGATCCATGTCCGGCAGCACCCGGGCCGGCGCGAATTCGAGCGCCTGGATCGCGGGCAGCAGCGCCCGGCGCGGACCCAGCGCCGGACTCTGGACGTTCACGGCCCGGCTCGTCAGTTTCAGCAGTTCCACCCGCCAGTAATCGCCGCCCACCAGGCGCAAGGCATTGGTGGACGTTTCCGCCGCCTCCGGCGTCTGCAGGGCCAGGTAGAGCGTGTCGTCCAGCTTCAGTTCCCGGTCGCCCACCGTCAGCTTTCCATTTTGCACCTTGACGGCGCCGGAAAATTTTCCGGCGGCCGCCTGCACCGTGCCCACCAGGGGCGCCGGCTCGGCGCCGGCCATCCGAACCGGACCGGCGGCCGGCAGCAACGTCGCGCAGGCCGCGAGGAGGACCAGGCCTGGAGGTCGCCGGATCATCGCTGGCTGGCCCCCGCGGCGGCTTGCAGCAGGTAACCGGAGATGACCTGCTCGATCGGCGTGGCCGTGTTGGCCAGGACATAATCCACCTGGTTGCGCGCACAGGCCGACCTGACCTCCTCGATAAAACGCTTCAGTTCTGCCAGGTAATTCGCCCGCACGCGCGCCGGCTGCGTGATCATCTCGCCGTCCTCCTCCAGCCCGATGAACTTCCACGTCCCGTTCAGGGGGAAGGTCAGCTCGTAGGGGTCCAGGATGTGGAAAACGACCACGTTATGGCCGCGGAACGCCAGGTGATTGATGCCCTTGATGAATTCCGCCGTGCTGTCGAACAGGTCGGAAAACAGCATCACCACGCCGCGCCGGCTCATCCGATTGGCAAACTCGTGCAGCACGGCCGCCACCTTGGTTTTCGGCCGGGGGATCGCCTGTTCCATCAGGGTGGAGATCGTGGACAGGATGGACAGGGTTGACTTCGGCGGCACATAGCCCCGGAGTTCACCATCGAACAGGCCCACGCCGCAGGAATCGCGCTGCTCGACAATCAGGTACGCCAGGCTGGCGGCCATGTACTTGGCATACTCCAGCTTGGTGATCTTGCCCGAGCCATAGGTCATGGATTGGCTGGCGTCAATCAGCAGGTTGGCGACAAAGTTGGTTTCGGCGTCGTATTGTTTGACATAATACCGGTTGGTCCGCGAATACACCTTCCAGTCAATGTGCTTGAGCGCGTCACCGGGCACATACTGGCGGTAGGCCGAGAACTCCGTGCTGATGCCCCGCAGCGGGCTGCGGTGCATGCCGATGCGGATCCCTTCCACCACGCGCCGCGCGACCACGTCGAGGGTCCCCACCGCGCTCAGGATTTCCGGGTCCAGATACTTGGCTTGCTGCACGTCGGTTCTCCGCTTCAGGCGCCGGGGTCAGGCTGGGAAGGAGGTGGGAGGGTTCAGGTTCTTCTAGCGAAGAATTTTCAAGTTCGGGGTTCAGGTCTCATGCAAATCGTGTTTCATCCTGAACCCTTTCCCCCTCAGCCCCGGCCTCGGCCGGCATCGCTCAGGCCACCGCCGCCGTTTCACGCTGGTAGAGCTTCTCGTCGGATGGAATGCTGTCGAGCAGCTTCCGCACGACGTGATCGGTGGTCACGCCTTCCGATTGCGCGGCAAAATTCAGACCCATGCGGTGCCGCATGACCGGCAGCGCCAGGGCCTGTACGTCTTCAATGGCCACATGGTACCGGCCGCGCAGGATCGCCCGCGCCTTGGCGCCGATGATCATGTTCATGCACGCGCGCGGCCCGGCGCCGAACGACACCCAGTCGTTGACGAAGCCCGGCGCGCCGGCCTCCGGCCGCGTGGCCCGCACCAAGCTGGCCACGTACTGGAAGATGTGGTCGGCCACCGGCACGCGGCGGACCAGGTCCTGCAGGTGCAGGATCGCCTCCTGCGACAGCACCGGCTGCAGGTCCGGCTCCGTGCTGCCGGTCACGCTCCGCATGATGGCGATTTCCTCGTCGCGCGACGGGTAGCCCACCTTGATCTTGAACATGAAGCGGTCGAGCTGCGCTTCCGGCAGGGGATAGGTGCCTTCCTGCTCCAGCGGGTTCTGGGTCGCCAGCACAAAGAAGGGCAGCTCGAGCTGAAAATCTTCGCCGCCGGCCGAGACCATTTTCTCCTGCATCGCCTCCAGCAGCGCGGCCTGGGTCTTGGGCGGCGTGCGGTTGATTTCATCGGCCAGCAGAATATGGGTGAAAATCGGCCCCTTGCTGAACATGAACTTGCGCTGCCCGGTGACGGGGTCATCCTGCAGCACTTCCGTGCCGGTGATGTCGGACGGCATCAGGTCGGGTGTGAACTGAATGCGGTGAAACTTGAGCGACAGCGTCCGGGCGATCGAGCTGACCAGCAGGGTCTTCGCCAGCCCCGGCACGCCTTCGAGCAGGCCATGGCCCTTCGAGAAGATGCAGATCAGCACCTCGTCAATCACTTCCTCCATGCCCACGATGGCCTTGTGCAGTTCGCCCACCAGTTGCTGACGCGCCGCGCCCAGGCGCCGGACCGCCTCCACGTCGCCGTGTTCCAATTTTTCGCCGCTGCTGCCTGCCATAATCCGCTCCTTTTATTTGCCCGCACCCGCCTTGGTCGCCCGCATAACGGATAGGCGGAGAAATTATTATTCATGAGTTCCTGGGTTCCAAATTCAATTCTGCCGAAACAACTCCGGTACGTTCGGACCCCGCAAGGCGGGGAATTGTTGCTGTTGCCTATAGATACAAAAGCGCTTGACGGCTTGCTGGTGGCTGTTGCATGTTCCAAAATATGCTCCCGGCCCTGGGGTTCGGGCTGAATCCGGCTACGGCCCATCCGCCGACACGGCTTCGATGCGGTAGAAGCACTGCGTAGTACTGCCGGTTGTATCGAACAGAATATTTGTCCCGCTAGTGCCGGTCGCCCAGGTAAGCAAGGGTATTATCCAGTCGTTGTCGAACAACCCGTTCCGCCAGTTCCCGTTCACGTAATTGCTTTATATTCATACGGATACGCCATTCGCGAATAGCGCATATGTCAAGTTATTCTGACGCGATCATTCCCCCGGAATTCTGAGCTGGCCTGCGGTAGCCTCGTCGGCTTTGTCGGACAATCGCGAGACGCAGGCAAGTCAAATATCGCGCCGCCTACTTCCGCTCGCGTTTGGCCATTCCCTGGGCCGGCGTGTCTGTGTATAATACGGCCAGCCGTGCTGGCCGAGGTTCTGGCGGCGTGCCGCCGCGCGCTGAACATCAGCCCGGCCAGCGCGTCCAACAGGGAAAAAGCCAGCCATGCAACTGGACAAACTAACGATCAAGTCGCAGGAGGCGCTGCACGCCGCGCAGCGCCTGGCGGAACAGCGCCGGCACAGCGCGGTGGACGTGGAACACCTGCTGCTGGCCCTGGCGGAGCAGACGGACGGCGTCGTGCCGCCGCTGCTGGACAAGCTCGGCGTGCCCGCGGAACAGCTCCGCCAGTCGCTCGACCAGGCGCTCGCGGCCCGCCCGACAGTGGAAGGCGCGGCGGCGGAACGTCTGCCCTCCGCCGCGCTGCGCCAGGCGCTGCACGCGGCCGGCACCCTGGCGGAGAAGATGAAGGACGAGTACGTCAGCACGGAGCACCTGCTGCTGGCGATCCTGCAGCAGAAAGGCAGCGACGCGGCGCGCTGCGCCCAGCAGCTCGGCCTGACGCCCGAGGCGGTCTTGAAGGCGCTGCAGAGCGTGCGCGGCAACCAGCGCGTGACCGATGCGAACCCCGAGGACAAATACGAAACGCTCAAAAAGTACGGGCGCGACCTGACCGCCGCCGCGCGGCAGGGCAAGCTCGACCCCGTGATCGGCCGCGACAGCGAGATCCGGCGCGTGATCCAGGTGCTGTCGCGCCGCACGAAGAACAACCCGGTGCTCATCGGCGAGCCGGGCGTGGGCAAGACGGCGATTGCCGAAGGGCTGGCGCAGCGGATCGTCGCCGGCGACGTGCCGGAGGGGCTGAAAAACAAGCGCGTCGTGGCGCTGGACCTGGGCGCGATGATCGCCGGCGCGAAATACCGCGGCGAGTTCGAGGACCGCTTCAAGGCCTTCCTGAAGGAGGTCATCGAGGCCCAGGGCCGCATCATCCTGTTCATTGACGAACTGCACACGCTGGTCGGCGCCGGCGGCGCGGAAGGCGCCGTGGATGCCGCGAACATGATCAAGCCGGCGCTGGCGCGCGGCGAGCTGCGCTGCGTCGGCGCGACGACGCTGAAGGAATACCGGAAATACGTTGAGAAGGATCCCGCGCTGGAGCGGCGCTTCCAGCCGGTGTTGGTCGCGGAGCCGACCGTCGAGGCGACCATCGCGATCCTGCGCGGCCTGCGCGAGCGCTACGAAGTGCACCACGGCGTGCGGATCAACGACGGCGCGCTGGTGGCGGCGGCCAAGCTGGCGCACCGCTACATCGCCGACCGCTTCCTGCCGGACAAGGCGATTGACCTGGTGGACGAGGCTGCCAGCAAGCTGCGCATGGAAATCGACAGCCTGCCGACGCCGATTGATGAGGTCGAGCGGCGCATCATGCAGCTCGAGATCGAGCGCAGCGCGCTCAAAAAGGACAAGGACGCCGCGGCGCGCGAGCGGCTGGCGAAACTGGAGCAGGAGCTGGCCGGGTTGCGCGAGCGCAGCCAGACGATGAAGCTGCACTGGGAAAAGGAAAAAGGGTTCATCGGGACCATCCGCACGCTGAGCGCGACCCTCGATACGCTCCGCACGGACGCGGAGAACGCCAAGCGGTCGGGCCAGCTCGATAAGGCCGGAGAACTCGTCTACGGCCGCATCCCGCAGACGGAACAGGACATCAAGGCCGCCCAGACCAAGCTCGCCAGGCTGCAAAAGGACCAGCGGATGCTCAAGGAGGAAGTGGACGCGGAGGATATCGCCCGGGTGGTGTCGGCCTGGACGCACATCCCGGTCAGCAGCCTGCTGGAAGCGGAGAAGGACAAGCTGCTGCGCATGGAGGAACGCCTGCGTCAGCGCGTGATCGGGCAGGACGAGGCGCTGACGGCCGTCGCCAACGCGATCCGCCGCGCGCGTTCCGGCCTGCAGGATCCGCACCGGCCCATCGGTTCGTTCATCTTCCTCGGCCCGACCGGCGTCGGCAAAACCGAACTCGCCCGGGCGCTGGCCGAGTTCCTGTTCGACGACGAACACGCGCTCATCCGTATTGATATGTCCGAGTTCATGGAAAAACACGCCGTCAGCCGCCTGATCGGCGCGCCGCCCGGCTACGTGGGCTACGAGGAGGGCGGCTACCTCACCGAACACGTCCGCCGCAAGCCCTATTCCGTCGTGCTCTTCGACGAAATCGAAAAGGCGCACGCCGACGTGTTCAACGTGCTGCTGCAAATTCTCGACGACGGCCGGCTGACCGACGGCCAGGGCCGCACCGTGGATTTCACCAACACGCTTTGCATCATGACCAGCAACCTCGGCGGGCAGGTGATCCACGACACGCTCGAAAAAAATCCCGACCTCGCGCGCGCCAGCTCCGCCTACGAGCAGATGGAGGCCAAGGTCACCCACCTGCTCCGGCAGGCTTTCCGGCCGGAATTTCTCAACCGCATTGACGAAGTCATCATCTTCCACAGCCTCAGCCGCGACCAGATCAAACAGATCGTGGACATCCAGCTCCAGCGGGTGGATAAATATCTGGCCGAGAAAAAAATCGCGCTGACGCTCACGAACGACGCCAAAAGCCTGCTCGCCAACGAAGGCTACGACCCGGCCTTCGGCGCGCGCCCGCTCAAACGGGTGATCCAGCACGCGGTGCTCGACGCGCTGGCCACGGAGCTGCTGCAGGGCACGATCCGGGACGGCGATCGCGTCACCGCCGACGTGGACCCCCAGCGCCGCGGCGCCTTGACCTTCACGTCGGTGCGGCAAGTGGAATAACGCTTGCAGATCGCCTTCGCCCGTTCAAACGGCAGAGCCGGAGAATGCATCCACAGATTTCAGGATTATACCGATTTTAATCTACGGAAGAAGAGTTAACTACGAAACACGCGAAGTACGCGAAAGGGAGTTCCTGCAAACCAACGGGTTGCCAGAGGGCTGGCATCCAATGGATCTTTCACCCATTTGGTGAAAGCCGCGTAAACATCGCTCTTTTCCCATCTGATTGATCATCATTATTTTCGCGCATTTCGCGTGTTTCGTAGTGATCTTAACTTCCGGATCCAAATTAAATCAGCGGCGCGCCCGCCGCGAGCCGGGGAAAAGGCGATCCAGCCAGTGCCGGGCGACGTCGTCGCCCTCCGGCGGCGAGACGGCCAGATCCGGGCTGATTTCGATGATCCAGTTTTTCTTCCGGCGCCGGTCCACCAGAAAATCAATGCCCACCATGGGCAATCGGAACAGTTGCGCGGCGCGACGCGCGAGGCGGATCAGCGGCCGGGCGACGGCGCCGGTGATGACCGCGCAGTCCCCGCCGGTGTGGACGTTGCTGGTCAACCGGACCGGAACGCGTTCACCGGTGCGGGGCACCTCGTCGAAGCGGCGGCCCAGCCGGGCCAGTTGGCGCCGGGTCTCGGCATCGAGCGGGATGCGGTGATGGGGATCGGCGCGCTGCGTCTGGCGGTTCCGGCGGCGGATAAGCTGTGCGATGGTATGGCGTCCGTCGCCCAGGACCGTGGCGGGCGTGCGGCGGATGGCGGCCACGCAGCGATAGTTGACCAGAATCAGGCGCTGGTCCTCGCCCGCGACGCGTTGCTCGAGGACCACCTCCTCCCCGTAGCCGCGCGCCACGCGCAGGGCGCGGCGCAAGTCCGCCGCCGTGCGGACATCCACGGCGACGCCGCGGCCGCCCCATTGCGTGCAGGGCTTGACCACAATCGAGCGGTGGCGGGTCAGAAAGCGCCGGGCCTGGGCAAAATTCACGAAGAGCTCCTGCGCCGGCACGGGGAACCCGTGGCGGCTCAGGAATCGGTTGGCGGCGTGCTTGTGCTGGGCCAGGTGGAAGGTGGCCGCGCCGATGCGGTCTGTCAGCGCGTTGTAGCAGCGGACTGACCGGCCGCCGTGCCGCAGTTCGAAAATGGGCAGCGTCTCATCCAGCACGCGCACCCGGATGCCGCGGCGCCGGGCCGCACGGGTGATCGTGGTGGTGTACACCGTGTGCATGCGCCCCGCGTCCCCCGCAGGCCATCAGGGCCTGGTCTTGGGGATCTTGGCGGTTTTCGGAATCGTTGTCGGCGCGGGTGGCGGCGACGACGGCGACGACGGCGGCGACGGAGCGCCCGGCGTCTCGATGTCGTGGACAATCTCGCGCAGGATGGTGCTGTAGCCCTTGCCGGCGGCGATTTGCTGCCCGGTTTCCTGCAGGATCGTCTCCGTGCCCGCCCGGAAGCCGCTATCGAAGATCAGCCTGGTATCGCCGACACGAAAGTGGTCCCCGGCCCGCAGTTTGATCACGTCCACGCGCTCCTCGCCGAGCCACGTGCCGTTGTGGGACTTGAGATCCTTGAGGTAATATTCGCCGTCCCACAAACGCAGGCCGCAGTGGATGCGCGATACTTTTTCGTCGTGCAACACGACGTCATTTTCCGGGCCGCGTCCGATGGTGATCGGCTGGTCGGTCAGGGGCACCACAACGATCTTGCCGTCCGGCAACGTGTATTTCAGACGCATACACACCTTCCATCTTTCAACCGCCGCTCAGTGTAGCGCAGGGCCGGAGCGCTGGCAAGAAATCCGTCAGAGCCGGCCTTGCGCCAGCAGGCCGCGAAAGTAAGCGATGGTCTGCTCCAGCCCCGCGTCGAGGCTGACGCGCGGCTCCCAGCCGAGGAACTGCCGGGCCAGGGCGATGTTCGGCTGGCGCACCTGGGGGTCGTCCACCGGCAGCGGCCGATGCTCGATCCCGGCCCGGCTGCCGCACAGCGCCCGAATGCGTTCGGCGAACTGGAGCACCGTCATTTCCTGCGGGTTGCCGAGATTGACCGGCTCATGGTAATCGCTCTGCGCCAGGCGGCAGATGCCCTCGATCAGGTCGGCCACGTAACAAAAGCTGCGCGTCTGCCGGCCGTCGCCAAAGATGGTCAGCGGCTCGTTCTTGAGCGCCTGGGTGATGAAGGCCGGCACGACGCGTCCGTCGCGGGGGCGCATGCGCGGGCCGTAGGTGTTGAAGATGCGCACAATGTGCGTGTTGAGGCCGTGGAAGCGGTGGTAGGCCATGGTCAGGGCCTCGGCGAAACGCTTGGCCTCGTCATAGACGCCGCGCGGGCCGATGGGATTGACGTTGCCCCAATAGGTCTCCGGCTGCGGATGCACCAGCGGATCGCCGTACACCTCCGACGTCGAGGCCAGCAGGAAGGCGGCCTTTTTAGCCTTGGCCAGCCCCAGGGCCTTGTGCGTGCCCAGCGCGCCGACCTTCAGGGTCTGGATCGGGAATTCGAGATAGTCCAGCGGGCTGGCGGGCGAGGCAAAATGGAAGATGTGGTCCACCGGACCGGGCAGGTACAGATACTCGGTCACGTCCTGCTTGATGAATTTAAACCGCTCGTGGCCCGACAGGTGTTCAATGTTGGCCACGCTGCCCGTCAGCAGGTTGTCCAGGCAGATCACGCGATGCCCCTGGGCGAGCAACTGATCGCAGAGGTGCGAGCCCAAAAAGCCGGCGCCGCCGGTGACCACGGACACGCTGTCGCGTTGATCGCTCATGTGGGACTCCCCGCCGGCGGCCGCCTCAGTGCCGGAAATGGCGCATGCCGGTGAAGACCATGGCGATGCCGGCTTGGTCGGCGACCGCCACGACGTCGGCGTCCTTCTTCGAGCCGCCGGGCTGGACGATGAACTTGAGGCCGGCCTCGGCCGCCACTTCGACGTTGTCGGGGAACGGGAAGAACGCGTCGGAAACCATGACGCACACGGCCAACATGGTTTTTTCAAATTCGGCCAGCGGCCGCGGATCGCCGCCCGCCGCGTGCAGCGCGGCGATGTTCTCGCGCGCCTTGGTCAACGCCAGCTTGCGGGTGGAGTCAATCCGGTTCGGCTGGCCCGCGCCCATGCCGAGTTGGGCGTAACAGCCGGGCGCATATTCGCGGACCAGCACGATGGCGTTGGATTTGACGTGCTTGCAGACCTTGACGCCGAACTCGGCCAGCGCGCGCTTGTCGGCCGGGAACGGTGTATGGGTCACCACCTCCCACCGTTTGAACAACGCGGCATCGCGGTCCTGGACCAGCAGGCCGCCGTTGATCTGGCGGACGGCGCGGCCGGGCTGCGGGGGCGTCAGCGGCTGGTGCAGCTTGAGCAGGCGAATGTCCTTGCTCTTGGCCTGCAGGAACTCCAGCGCCTCGGGCGTGAAGTCGGGCGCGATCAGCGCCTCGACGAACCGGCCCTTGAGCACCTGCGCCGCCGCCAGGTCCACGGGCACGGTCACGGCGATGACGCTGCCGAAGGCCGACACCGTGTCGCCCGCCCACGCCGCCGCGAGCGCCTCGGCCAGCGTTCGGCCGGTGGCATAGCCGCAGGGGTTGGTATGCTTGATGATCGTCGCGCCGGGCGCGCCGGCGAGTTCCTTGACCGCTTCGAGCGCGGCATCGCCGTCCACGTAGTTGTTGTAGCTCATCTCC
>CAIQIC010000194.1 GCA_903871765.1 uncultured Lentisphaerota bacterium | reverse complement strand
CGCGTCGCCTTTGAACACATCGGCCGGCGCCTCGGCGCCGCCGAAATTGAGCAGACTGTCGAGCCACCCGGCATGGCTGTTCAAGGTCAGGCCGGCAAATCCCGCGGCGCCGCAGGCGAGCGCCCGGCGGCGGGTCATCAGGATGTTCGGCGTTGTTTGATCCATCCCCATCGGAGCAGGGCAAGGTACACCGAAGGCACCACATGCACAAGCACGAGCAGGCCCAGCGGCAGGTGCATCAGTTTGTGGAGGGTGAGCGCCGTCTTCTCATCTGTGAGCACGCTGAAACCATAGCGCCCGCTCATCGCGTAACCGGTCACGAGAAAGGCGAGCACCACCGGCAGCAGCAGCCAGCCGGTCCAGCGGACGAGCTTCAGGCAGACGTAGGTGAGAGTGTTCATGCGGGAGCCGTCATCCGCCATGCTATCGCCGCCGCTGCGAGGTTCAATGCTGCGGTGAGCAGGCAGACCGTGGTCACGCCAAGCAGCGGAATCAGCAGAGTGCTGACCAGCAGCGCGCCCAGCGCGGCGCCGGCGAGATCCGCGGAGTACAGCCGGGCGGCCGTGGCCGCCGCGTCGCCGGAACCGGTCGCGCCGGCCAGCGGAAACTGACCGCCCACCAGCGCCGCCAGGAGAAACGTGAGCAGCAGGACGACACCCTGCCCGGCGAGCGCCGAGCCGGTGAGGGCGTCGAGGCGCCCGAGTTGCGGCAGGATGGCGGGCAGCAAAGCCGCCAGCCCGGCGATGGCGCCGGACAGGAGGAGCAGGAGGCGCAACCAAACGATTGTGGAGCGGCTTGTCCCCAAGACGCTTGAATGCGTTGAGGTCAACGCGTTCCACCGTGTAAGTCGCCGGTTCGCCCGCCACGCGCCCACCGCCAGGCCGGCCATGAACGCCGTCACCACCAGCCCCACCTGCCGGTAGAGCGAACCGTAGAGCACCTGGAAACCGAGCAGCAGGACCACCTCGAGCGCCGCCGCCGTGAACCCCGCGGCGAAGATCACCCGTGGCACCGGGCGCAGTCCGAGGAGGCAGGCGGCGAACAAAACCAGCAGGATCCCACCCAGAAAACCTGTCCGCACGGTGAACTGGCTGAGCCAGTGACGGAGGTGGTAATAATAGAGCGCCGGATTGAAATCGGTGTTGATTTCGGCGGGCTGCGCCACGGCGCGATCGAGATCGGCCAGCCGGTCGGGCGCGAGCATGGCGTCGAGGTAGTGCCGGTTGACGAGCTTCGTCGCCAGGCCGCGTTGCTCAAGGCGCGCGGCGATGTCGAGGGAAAGCGGACCGTCTGAGGCGAGGAAGAAGACGCGCCCGCCGGGGATCATCCGCACCTGGGCGAAGGATTGGCGCAGCGTGCGATGGGCCGAGGCCAGCAGCCGCGCGAGTTCGGGACTCACGTAGTTTTCATAATGGCCCAGCGCGAACGCCAGGACGCCGCCGGGAGTCAGGATGCGCCGGATCTCGGCGTAAAACTCGGCGGTATAGAAGCGGTTCAACTGCGAGGTGGACGGATCGGGCACGTCCACGATCACCACGTCGTAATGCCCGCCGGTCTGCTGCACGAAGCGCCGGCCGTCGGTGGCCACGGTCCGGATCCGCGGGTCAGCGAGGTTTTCCGGCAGGAACCGGCGGCCGGCCGCGATGATCAGCGGGTCGATCTCCACGTAGGTGACCTCGCCCACACCATAGCGCAGGATTTCGCGGGCAGTGCCGGCCACGCCGCCGCCGAGCAGCAGGACCTGCTGCGCGTCCGGGCGCTGGCTCATTGCGTAGTGAACGGTCTCCTCTACCTGGTCGATGTTTTGCGTGGAGATCACCGGGACGCCGTTCTCATAAAAAGTGAGCTGGCCCGAGTCCTCGGTCACCACGAGCCGGCCGTAGGGCGAATTGGCCCGAAACACCGTGGCCTGCCCCCAGTGCTGGATGGCGGTGGTGACTTCGTCCGCGTTGAT
>CAIQIC010000193.1 GCA_903871765.1 uncultured Lentisphaerota bacterium | reverse complement strand
CCGACCACGGCCGCGATGTCCATCCGCATGTCCGCCCGGCCTGTTTCCGTCACCCGCCAGGCCGGGGAGGCGCCCAACTGCTCCGCGGCTTCGTCAAACGGCAGTGTCTTCCGCAAGTGCCTGCGCCGCCGAAGGTCCGCGACGTTGTTCATCAGGATCCTCGTCAGCCAGGTTTTTACGGTCGAGCGTCCCTGAAAGCCTCGCAGCCCGCGGAAGGCCCCGACGAAGGTCTCCTGCACGACGTCCTGGGCGTCCTCAGGATTTCCTAGCATTGACACGGCCAGCAAATACAAACGCGGGCCGTGGATGTCCACAACCCGGCGAAAAGCCGCCTCGTCGCCTTGCCGAACCCGCCGGACAAGCTCCATGTCGCTGTCAGGCTCGTGACCGTAGAGGGCGTCCTGTGCCAAGCTCGTTCGTCTCTCTATCCAAGTATGGTCCCACGGAGGCGGGCAATTCTTCCATCGCCCGCCACTTTTTTTCCATCTGCACGCCGCCGGCTGCAATACCCGATAGCAGAACTCGTTTTTGGGACCGGGATTTCCGAAAAACCGGAATAATCTCCGCTGTTCCGAAAAGAAGATCCCAGGCCATAGCGGTAGCCGGTAGTCAGCTTGCCACGGCGAAGCCGGGTAGCCGAGGCTGTCCGATAATTCCTCTTGCAGGGGATGCAGGGGATACATAACAGAAGTTATTAGCAAAGATTAACGCAGATAAACGCGGGTAGAAGGCCGTTTCATCAGCATTGGTTGGGGATTTCGGGGACAGATACGAATGGCCCTAAGATAAGGTTTCAAACCTCGTTCCCAGGAGCCCAAGGGGCTCACACAGCCTAGCCCAGGGCAGAGCGAAGCGCCGCCCTGGGTATTAGGCGTTACCGTTAAAAGAGCCCTGTAAGGGCGCCACAAGCTATTATGTAAAAAGTGTTACGCCCTGCTATGTAGCGGGCTGTCAAGTTTTCCAGTCCCGGACAAGATGATTTTTTCAGTTGCCGATCACGAGCAGCCTGCTATTCGGTCGTCCGCAGCCCTTGCCGCGGAGATCATTTTATCTGTACGCATGGGACGGATCATTCTTTCAGCCGGGTTATACCCAGGGGCGTATCGGTCTCGTCCCGCATGATCAGCCACGGATCCAGCAACAAACTCGTCTCTTGTCTCGATACTCCCAGTGCGAGCGGGAAGTCGATGGGCACGGCGGCAATCGGGTCTTGCCGCGCTGTACCGCGGCAAGCACCATAAGGGGGGGGCGATTGCCGCCGTGGGGTCCCATCGAGTTCCCGCGGTCAATCATCCAACAAGCGCCTCCGCACGCAACGCCGTCTGGGCCTCAAGGCCCGTATGCCAAAGGACCACCGCCAACGTTCGCATCCGCGCGACCACGGCCTTCTTCTTGTGCTTGGGGTTGCGAGATACGATTGCGTCATACGCATCACGTTCATGCTCGTCACAGCGTAAACGCGACCATACCGCCTGGCACAGAACCTTCCGCACACGCCCTGGCCCCTGGCGTGTAATATGACCCTTCCGGTCCGCAGTCTCGCCGGTCTCGTAGCTGCTGGGAACCAGGCCAAGGAAAGAGCCCACCTGCTGACGGTTGGCAAAGCGGCTCAGGTCTCCCATCTCCGTCAAGTACACCATCGCCGTCAGAGTCCCGACGCCTTTGTGTCGGCACAAGGCCGCCACCACCGGGGCATAACGGTCCGCTTTCGCCAAAGTGAACACCTGCTCATCCAGGATATCCCGCTCCGACCACAACCACTGGACCTGACGCATCAGACTGCCCAAGGCAGCGCCGGCCCCGGACGGCAGCGTGCCGCTGGCGAGCTGTTCCAGCCACTGCCAGTACGCGTCCGTCCATGCGTTGGCCGGCGCCAGCTTGATGCCGTGGCCCTTCAAGAGCCACCGGATGCGAACCATGGCCGCCGCGGCATCCTCGGCGATAGCCAGCCGGCGGCGTACCAGTTCGCGATCGTCGCGCGTCTGTGGGTCCGGTATCCAGACCGAGGGCATCTCCACGCCGGCAAGGACGTATGCCTTGAGACTGTCCAGAATGAGTTGGGCGTCTCGCTCGTCAGTTTTGCGTTTGCGGTGTTTGGGCGACTTGTGCATCTTGCTTGGGGCAAGCACATAGCACTCGATCCCGGCGTCGCTCAGTTCATCGTGCAGCCGGAAACCGAACCCGCAAGCCTCGTAGGCAAAGAGAATCCTCGCTCCGCCGAGGCGTGCGGCCCAGTTCGTCAGATGCCGGACCATGAGCACAACAGACTCGCCGTCGGTGTTCCAAGTCTCGACGGTGGGCTTCTCGCGTCCCACGGCGATCTTTAACAACATCGACTTGTCGTGCAAATCGCAGCCAACCATGATATGCTTTTCCATCGCCAGTCTCCTTCAGTTACGTGGAAGAGTTCGCTGAACCCAACTGAACCTTCTATCATACTGTCCGAGACTGGCTTGTTCTTGCTACATGGTATCTTTCAGGGCTTCAATCAGAAGTTCCGTTCCTAAACCCAGGGCGGCGCTTCGCTCTGCCCTGGGCTGTGCGGCCCTGCCAGCCCTGATGGGCCGGCAGGGCCGCTTTGAGTCTTTCAGACTCCTGCGCCCGAGGCCGAAGTGCTTATCTTAGGGCCATTGGTGACACCATGCTATTTTCCCGTCTTCGCCGGCCTGCTGGAACTCCTGCGGCGGCCATGTCCATT
>CAIQIC010000192.1 GCA_903871765.1 uncultured Lentisphaerota bacterium | reverse complement strand
TACCGTCGACATGGCTCACCGCACCAGCATCACCGGCACGTCGGCTTGATGGATCAGGTGCGCGGTGGTGCTGCCGATGATCCATTCGCGGATGAAGCTATGGCCGTAGGCGCCGACGACGATCAGGTCGCAACCCTGCTGCCGGGCCGATTCGAAAATCGTCGCCGAGGGCCGTCCGGCGGCGACCAGCGTGGCGGCGGCACAAGCGTGCGCCCGGGCCAGCTTGAGGCCCTCCTCGGCGATGGCTTCCGCGGACGGGTCGTCCTGGCGAATACGGACCGTGAGGAGCAGCAGGGGCACCGCGAGCGCGGCGGCCAATTCGATGGCCTCGTGCAGCGCTTTGCTCGCCGGGCCGCTGCCGTCGAAAGCGGCCAGGATTTTGGTGATGGGCCGGAACGCCGGGGGCGTGACGAGGCAGGGCTTGAAGGAGCGGCGGACGATGCGCTCCACATTGGAGCCCAGCAGATCGCCGATCAGTTCCGCGTGCTCGCCCCGCTGGCCGAGGACCAGGAGTTCGGTCCCCACTTCCTCCGTCAGGATGACGCGCGCCGGATGTCCCATCGCGATCCGGGTCTCCGCGTCCTGGCCGGCCTGGGCAGCACGTTCGCTGAACGCCCGCATAACGGCCGCCCCTTTTTCTTCCATCAGCTCGCGAAACTGCTGCAACTGGGTACTGAACGGCTGTGCGCCGACCCAGCCGGAGAGATCGGACAGCATCGGCCCCTCCAGCATGCGGGAATCCAGCACATGCAGGCCGGTCAGCCGGGCCTTGAGCCGCGCCGTCAGAAACAGCGCGTAATCACAGGCTGTGTCGCCATACGCGGAACCATCGGTGCAGACCAGAATGCTTTTAATCATGGCGCCCCTCCATGTTACGTAATCCAACACTATGATGCACCCGAAACCACGGACTGTCCAGCCCGCAGCCGGACCAGCAGTTCTCATTTTGGTTTCTCCTGGAGCGGAATGTGTAATCGGTGCACCGCGAAAATACACGAAATTACGCCGCTGAACGTTAATACTTGGATGATGGGCGTACAACGCTGAAGTACACCAAGGAGGCCACATGCGAATGAGAACAACTGGTCAACGGCTGCTAGGCGGTATTTTGCTCGGATTGCTGGTGCTGAGGCAGGCGCAGGGCGCGGCGCCGGCGGCGACTCTGACCGGCCCTGGGCCAACGCCGGACGAAAAGCGCATGCAGGCCGAGGCTGAACGCATCGTTTCCCAATACAAGACCGTCATGGAACAACCTCCGCGAAGAGTTCCTTCCCGCGATACGGTTGACGGTCCCCTGCTGGGCAACGGAGATCTGGGCGCGGTGATCAGCGGCCCGCCCGAAGCCCAGCGGTACTGGATCAGCAAGAACAATTTCTGGCGGCTGAAGGACGGGCACCGGCAGGGTGGCCCGCGCCTCTTCGGCGGTCTGGAAATCAATATCCCGGCCCTCACCGGCGCCACCTACCGGATCGAGCAGGAGTTGTTTCCGGCCGTCGCGGTCTCCCGGTTCACCCGGGGCGACATCAGCGTGACGATGCGTTCCCGCGTCGCGGCGACGGACGACTTTCTACTCATCGAGCTGGCCGTGACCGGCGCGCCGGTGGAGGTGGAAACCAAGCTGTGGGCGGCGCCGGGGCGCGGCTCCAAGGAGGAGACCGGCCGGAAGGATGCGCTGCTGTGGGCGACAAAGGCTTTTTTCAACGACCCCACGTGGGTGAACCAGGTCAAGCCTACCTCCGCGGCCACGGCCCTGGCGGTGCTTGGCGCGCAGGCGCCCGTGTTCAAGCTGGAGCCGGGCCAGCCGGTCACGGTCGCCGTGGCGATGCAGAGTTCGTTTGACGCGCCGGACCCCCTGGCGTCGGCCCAGAAAATGGCGGCGGCCTTGAACGCCACGGGCGTGAACAAGCTGCTGGCGCAGCATGCGCAGTGGTGGCGGGAGTTCTGGGCCAAGTCGCTCGTCGAGATCGGCGATCCCCTGCTGGAGAAGACGTATTACGCGTCCAATTACATGATGGGCAGTGGCACGCGGGACAAGGAATTCCCCGCGGGGCTTTTCTCGCTCTGGGTCACGCATGACGATCCCCGCTGGGCGGGCGACTACCATCTAAACTTCGACTTCCAGTCGCAGTACTACGCCCTCTACAAGTGCAACCACATCGAGCAGGCGAACACCTTTGATGCCCCGATTCTCGCTTTCATGGAACGCGGCAAGGCCTATGCGCAGAAGGATCTGAACATCCGGGGCGTGTACTACCCGGTGGGCATCGGCGCCAAGGGGATCCAGACCTGCCATCCCAAGACCTTCCTCGGCCAGAAATGCAACGCGCCCTACTGCTTGGTGAACATGGCCATGCGCTGGCATCACACGTATGACTTGGATTACGCCCGGAAGGTGTATCCGTTTGTGCTCGAAGTCGCGAATTTTTGGGAGGATTACCTGCGGTTTGAACCCTACTCCGGCGGCCAGAGCAATCCGCTCGCCACGGGGTTTGCCCCCACGAACTCCACGACCCTCCCGCCGGTCGCGATCATTGACGGCGTGCCGGCGGACAAGATACCGGCGAGCAAACTTCCGCCAGGCCGCTATGTGGTCTACAACGATTCCATCCAGGAGAACTCGGGGCCGGACGTCAATTCCCTCCTGTCGCTGGGCCTGGTGTACAACACGTTCACGCTGGCCCTGGACATGAGCGCCGAGCTGGGGGTAGACCAGGGCCGGCGGGAGAAGTGGCAGCACATCCTGAAGCACCTGAGCAAATTCCCCACGTTTCAGAAAGACGGGGCGACCGTGTTCCGCTACAGCGAGAAGGGGACCGAATGGATTGACGGCAACAGCGTGGGCCTGCAGCACATCTATCCGAGCGGGGCGATCGGCCTCGACGACGATCCGAAACTGCTCGAGATCGCGCGCAACACGATTTCCGCGAAGGGCCGGCCCTGGTCCAATGACAATGGCGAGAACAGTCACTATCCGGCGGCGGTGCGGGTGGGGTACGATCCGACCATCATCCTGGAGAAGCTCAGGACCCTGTGGTCCACCAGCCGCAAGACGCCCAACGGGTTTCCGGAGACCATGGAGCAGTGCAGCACCTGCCCGAACACCATCAACGAGATGATCTGCATGAGCCACCGGCAGGTGCTCCGGCTCTTCCCGGTGTGGCCGAAGGACAAGGACGCGCGGTTCTGGAATCTGCGCTCGGAGGGTGCGTTTCTGGTCTCCAGCGCGCTCAAAGGTGGCACGGTGCGGTTCGTGAAGATCCACAGCGAGCAGGGGCGGGACTGCACCGTGGTCAATCCGTGGCCGGGCAAGGCGGTGGATGTCTATCGCGACGGCAAGAAAACCGCAACCCTGAAAGGCGACCGGTTCGTGATGAAGACCGCGACCGGCGCGACCATGGTGCTGGGTCCGGCAGGCGCAGGTCTGCCGGATGAGAAGTAGAATGCCGGGCCGCGAGCGATAAGACCGCTTTGTCAGGGTAGGGTATGCGTGATTCGAAGTGAGGAAAGAAGACTGCGGTATGAAAACAGATTGCATTACTATTTTCTTCAGTTGTGCTGTGCTGACCATGGCGCTGGGCGTGCTGCCCGGTCGGGGCGCCGAGCCTCCGGCGGAATCGCCCGCGACGCTGGTCGCGACCTCCGCCTGGCAGGCGATCGAGACGCCGGTCTTTTGCGATCCGGATGACGATTGGGCCAAGGACCCTTCCGTGATCAAGGCCGGCGATACCTATTACATGTACTACACCAGCGCCAACCCGTGGCAAGACGATGGCAGTGGCGGCAAAGGCGAGCCCCGGATCGATTACGCGACGTCGCCCGATGGCCTCACGTGGACCTATCAGGGCGTGGCCATCCCCAAGGGCCAGCCGGGCGAATGGGACGATGCGCGACCGCAGGCTCCGGCCAAGCCGATCCTGAAAGACGGCGTCTACTACATGTACTATGCCGGCGCCGGCCGGGGTGTAACGACCGGATATGCCACGTCCACCGATTTGCGGCACTGGACCAAGCACCTCGGCGATCCGGTGCTCCGCCAGGGCAAGGTCAATGACCCCTTCATCTTCAGCGAAGACGGACGCTACTATCTTTTCTTCACCACCGGCGGCGACGCGATTTATTACGTCACCTCAACCAATCTGGTTGATTGGTCGCCCACGCCCGTGTATACGGGCGCCACCGGCGAAGGGAGCATCGTGATCAAAGATGGCCCGACCTATACGCTGTTCGGCTGCATCGGGTGGTCGCCCAAGGGCGAATACTACAAAGCTTACATAACCCAGAATCTCGCCGCGAAGTTCACGGACCAGGGCTGGATCAAGATCAACACCCCGAAGTTTGCGGCAGGCAGCCTGAGCCATGGCGACATCATCCGGGAGGGTAATGAATACTGGTTTTACTTCCAGGGCACCTGCGACGTCGGCAAACGGTTTCAGGTCGGCCTGGCCAAACAACCCGTGCCCAAGAGCATCGCCGAGAAGAAGTAGCAGACATGAGACGACCGGCTGACAGTGCAAGCCGGACAATCCGTCCGGCAGCCGCCAGGCATGAACTGGCGGGAGTTCAAACTGCCGGGGCCGGGTGGGCCGTAAGGGGCGAAAGCCGACCATGACAAGTCGTTGGAGTACATTGCTATTGAGCTTGGCGGCGGCCGCCCCCGCATGGGTGGAACCAGCGACCGGTTCGCCGGAGAGTCCCTTTCCCGACGCCTTGGAGGCCGCGGCCATCTCGCAGGATCGGCTCGATAGCATCCACGAGAACTCGCTCATCCTGGGCAATGGCGACTTGAATGGGCTGCTGTACTCCAGCGGCGGCAGCCTGGTCCTGCGGATCACCAAGAACGACGTATGGGACGCGCGGATCGACACCGCGGGCGACCCGGAGCTCACGACCATAGACATCAAGGGCTGGAAAACCAACGGCAGCAAGGGTTCCTGGTCCAGTTGGAACAAGCCGTATCCCTGCCCGCGGGCCTGTGCCCAAGTGGTTCTCAAGAGCGCAACGGTTGAGCCGGCCCGTTCGGTGCTCGATCTCCGCCGGGCGGTCGCCCGCGTGCGGCCACAAGGTCAAGAGCTGCCGCAGACCGAGGTCCGCGCTTTGAGCCAGTGCAATGTCTTTCTCATCAACTCATCGGCGGAGGCCGCGCTGAAGCCCATCCCGTCGCCGCACCTGCCGGCCGCCGAAGAGGGCGTGCGTGAGGGCGTTGCCTGGCTGAGGCGGCAGATTCCGGGCGACCCGGACTGGCCGGGCATGACCTTTGCCGTCGCCCTGGCGTCCGCCGGCAACCGCAAGGCCGTCGCGGTGGTAACCTCGCGGGAGTCGCAGGATCCCCTGGGCGCTGCCGTGGCCCTGGCCCGCGCGACCGCGGCGACCGCCGCACCGCTGGTCCAGAAGCACGAGGACAACTGGCGCGCGTTTTGGGCGGCGAGCGGTGTCAAGCTGGACGATGCGGCCCTGACCGCCCTCTGGTATCGCAACCTGTACTTCTTGCGGTGCGTGAGCAAGCCGGGCGTGGTGGCCGTCGGGCTGTTTGCCGGGCTGGTGGACGACGAGCCAGCCTGGCACGGCGGCCACACGATCAACTACAACACCGAGCAGACCTTTCAGGGCGCGTTCGCCGCCAACCACGTCGAACTGGCCCAGCCCGTCGAGCAACTCGTGACCGATTACCTGCCGCGGGCGCGGTGGCTGGCGCGGAAAACGTATGACTGCGGGGGGGCCTTCTTCCCGCACAACCTCTATCCTTACGAGCCGCCCGATTCCGAGGCGTGCCGCAGCAAGAACCACCGAGTCCATGCCTGCACGCCCTGGGCGCACACCATCGGCAACTCGGGCTTCCTCGTGCAAAATCTCTGGTGGCATTACCAGTACCAACCCGACCGCGACTACCTGGAGCAGGTGGCGTGGCCGGCGCTCCGCGACGTGGCGGTGTTCTACGCCGACTTCATGGACCAGTGCCGCGCCGACTCGCCGGGCAAGGTCATCCTGGCCCCGAGCGTCTCGCCGGAGCACTGGGATTGGACGCCCAACATGGAGCGGAACCGCAATTGCGCGTACGATATCGCCTTCGTCCGCTTCACCTGCCGCGCGGCCATCGAGGCGGCGACGATCCTGGGCCGCGATCCGAAACTGGTCGCACGGCTCAAGAAGGAGCTGGACCGGCTGCCCGATTACCCGACCACCAAGGGCGACCGACCGCTCGTGGTGGATGTCGAGGATGCTCCGCCGATCGAGTACAACCTCGCGGTGCCGGCTGTGCCGGTGTTCCCCGGCGAACAGGTGACTTGGTTCTCCGGTGACGCGGAGAAGCAACTCTTTACGCGGACGATTGACGGACTGCGATGGAATGGCAACAACTCGGCGATCATGCTGGCCGTGGCCCGCGCTCGGCTCAGTCTGCCGGGCAGCTGGCAATGGCTCAAAGACGAACTGGCGGCCCGCTCGCGGCCCAACGGCACGATTACCTTGAACCGTCTCGGCAACTCTATCAACAACTACGGCCACTACACCGAGCAGTTTGCTGCGACCATGGCGGTAGGTGAACTACTCATCCAGAGCGTGGATGGCATTGTGCGCGTCTTCCCGGCCTGGCCGAAAGAAAAGTCGGCGTGCTTCGAGAACCTCCGCGCGGTGGGCGGCTTCCTCGTTTCGGCCGAGCAGGCCGGCGGCGCGGTACGGCAGGTTGCGGTGACTTCCACCACAGGCGGCCGGCTGCGGATGGTCAGCCCCTGGCCCGCGGCGGCCGTGCAGCGTTCCGCGCGCGCGGCCCCTGCGCCGCTCAAGCCGGACGGCTGCGGCCTTGTCGAAATCGAGACGCAGGCCGGCGAGCGGCTGCTCTTCATCGCTGCGCAGTGATCTGGCGATCGGCAGCGTCACACTGATGCAGATGACATTGAAAAGAGAGTCCAAGTTATGAAAAACCAAATGAGAATGATCTGGCTGGCGGGCTTGGTGTTGGCGTCGTTCGCTCTGCTGGCGCAAGCCGAGCAGTCGGTGCGAAAGTTGCCGCTCCGCGTGTTCCGGGACAAGATGCAAGGCGCCTGGCTCGGCCAGATGATCGGGGTCGGCTGCGGCCAGGACAGCGACTGCAACCCGGCCAACGCCGGCGGCGTGTTCTTCGCCGTGCTGGGCGCCTCCAAGATCCCCAGCCGCTTCATTGAGAAGTTGGATCTAAATGCCAAGTACAGCCATACGGACTACACCGTGCCGAAGGTATATGAGGTTTCGGAGATGTTGGTGCGCAAGGCCGTGGTGCGCAGCGGCGGCAGGATCGAGAAAGACGCCAGCGGCGAGGAGGTCTTCGTGATCCCGGTCCAGCCGCCCCAGCCGGGCCCCATCGCCAACAGCAAATCGATCTCAAGAGACCAAAAAGAGCAGATGGGCCAGACAGTGTCTGGCCAATTGAGGCGATGAGATGAACAAATCAGACAGAAGTTTGGCCGCAAAGAGGCTCAAGATGCGTAAGGAGGAGCTGATGAAAACGACCATGCTGGCGATCATGCTGCTGGGGCTTGCCCTGCCGGCCTACGCTTCCGAGGTGGCGCTGCAAACGCCCGTGCTCCCAGCCGAGGTCTTCCGGCACTACGTGGAGGCTTTCAACCAGAACGACAACGAATTGTACGGCCAGCATATCCCCAATGCCGCGGCTTGGGATTTTCTGAAAGCCAATATCCCCCTGTTGGATTGCCCGGACAAGGACATCGAGGAGATCTACTACTTCCGCTGGTGGACCTATCGCAAGCACATCAAGCAGACGCCCGTCGGTTTCATTATCACGGAGTTCCTCCCGAAGGTGAGCTGGTCTGGCAAATACAACTCCATCAACTGCGCTGCCGGGCATCACTTCTACGAGGGCCGCTGGCTGCACGACCCGAAATACCTCGACGACTATGCACGGTTCTGGTTCCGCGGCGGCGGCGAGCCGCGGCGCTACAGTTTCTGGGCCGCGGATGCGATCTGGGCGCGCACCCGCGTGACCGGCGACCAGGCGGTCGCGGTTGACTTGTTGCCGGAGCTTATCGCGAATTATGAGGCGTGGGAGAAAACGCAGCGCGACGCTAATGGGTTGTATTGGCAGAGCGATGACCGCGACGGCGGCGAGATGTCGCTCGGGGGCAGCGGTTACCGCGTGACGATCAACAGCTATCAGTTCGGTGATGCGCTCGCCTTGGCGCACTTGGCGGAACTCGCCGGCCGAGCCGAGGTCGCGCGCGCCTTCCGCGACCGGGCGGCCACGATCAAGAAACTCGTGCAGGCAAACTTGTGGGACGCGGATGCGGCGTTTTTCAAAGTCCTGCCGCGTGGCGCCCATACGAAGCTAGCGGATGTTCGCGAGGAATACGGCTACACGCCTTGGTATTTCAATCTGCCCGACCCCTCCTTGGCGGTCGCCTGGAAACAGCTCATGGATCCGCAGGGCTTCTATGCGCCCTATGGCCCCACCACGGCGGAGCGGCGTCATCCCGGGTTCGCCCTTTCCTACCAGGGCCACGAGTGCCAGTGGAACGGCCCGAGCTGGCCCTATGCGACGGCGGTCACCCTGACCGGCTTGGCGAATTTGCTGAACGGTCCCCCGCAGGATTTCATCAGCACCAAGGATTACGTTGAGCTGCTGAAAATCTACACGAAGTCGCATCGGCTGAAACTCGACGATGGCCGCGTGGTCCCGTGGATCGACGAGAACCTGAATCCGACGAACGGCGACTGGATCGCGCGGACGCGGCTGAAAACCTGGAATAACGGCACGTGGGATGCGGGCAAGGGCGGCCGGGAGCGCGGCAAGGACTACAACCACTCGACCTACTGCGACCTGGTGATCTCGGGGCTCGTCGGCTTGCGCCCGCGGGCGGACGAGACGGTCGAGGTCCATCCGCTCGTGCCCGACGGCGCGTGGAACTGGTTCTGCCTGGACCGCGTGCGCTATCACGGCCGCACGCTCACGGTGCTCTATGACCGGACCGGCGAGCGGTATCATCTGGGCAAAGGCCTCCGCATCCTGGCCGACGGCAAGGAAATCGCCGCCGCGCCCGCGCTCTCCCGGCTGACCGGCCCGCTGCCCGCCCGCGCGGAGTGAAGACGGGACATTAACGCAATGGGGAGCGCGGGCTTCTGCTACTCTGCGAAGTGGCGAAGCGCCAGCTTCGCTACGAAGCACGAGCAGCCCGCAGCGTCCGGCATCTTGCCGGGCGCAAAGACAGAGCAGCGGCAACACAAAGGTGCGAAGCAGGAGGAAGGACCAGAGTAGCAAGCGCCGTGGCTATTGCTCGTCATGTGACATACTTTGCGAACGTTAAGGGTCAGCGTTCGTGAACCCGCCAATGCGTCACGATAAGCTGGACCCTCTGGTTGGGTCCTGCTGCATTAGTAATTGCTCAACTATCTTGAAGCATCCGCCCTCGTTTTGTGAATGAATCGTTACTGGTCCTCCGAAAACCTCTGCGTCATCGGCGCAAACATTCTCGTCACCTGATCCTCTTACGAAAAGTGTCACTATGATGGACCGCTTGTTGCCTTCACCTTTTCGCAGCACACGGCCGATACGCTGAATTCTTTGACGCCGCGATTGAGTTGAGGCGGCGAGAATAGCGCAGTCAATCTCCGGGATGTCGAGTCCCTCATCGAGACTGCGACAGGAGAGCAGCGCCTTCGGGCCTGGCTGTTTGAATTCTTCCAGAACCAGCTTCCTGTCGGCGACCGAAAGCTGGCTGTGATAGACCTTGCACCATGAAACTCCGGCGCTAAGGACTTGTTTCTGAAGTCGCTGGCTTGTGTCCAGCGCGATGTCAGCGACCTCTTCGGTTGACTCGATCCGTTCAAAGAAAACTAGCACTTTCTTCCCATGCTTAAGCATGAGGAGAATCAATTGCAGCGCTAACGACATCTTGTTTGTGGCTCGATAACAAAGGGACGCGCGCTTAAACAACAGAATAAACAGGCGTTTGATGCTAGGGTCTTCTGTCTCGTCGTCAATCATCATCAATTGACGGAGCTTTCTGAAAAGATATTCGTCCGGAACATTTCTCAACTGATCCCGAAACAGGTCAAATACCTTCTCGAACTGGTCGCTAATCATGTCTGTCAAATCCAGATACTCCCGCTCCTCGGCAGAGGTAAAATGCGTTGAACAGTTGACCAAGTCGAAGGGCGGAACCAGCCCGTCCTTGCCCGCTTGGTCGAAAGAATACTCGTAAATAATCCGTCCGAGACCGTCCACTTCGAATGGAATCGCTGGTCTTATCGTGGCTGAGAGCCCGAGGGTGAATCGGAATGGGTAGCGAATCAACCTGCTAAACACAGGCGCGTCAATATAGTGGTGGCATTCATCTGCGACCAGCATGGTTGTGAACTTCGACGGATTGCGTGAGGTGTGAGCGAATAGATCGGGCAGGCATCTGACGATGGAATTGATAATCCCAATGCAAATGTCGCTATTCGCAAAGGTGTCTTTGTGATCCTTGCTGATACGTCCCAGCTTGACGCCGGGCAAAAGTGCGGCAGCGCGATCATGCCACTGATTCATGAGCACGGTGGAAGGAACCACGACAAGCGGATGAAGAAATCTGTATCCGTCACGCGCGGATGCTTCCGCGATGGCCGCGATGCCCACAATGGTCTTGCCCGTCCCTGTGACGGCTTCTACGATTCCGCGCCTGCCCGCCTTTATCCAAGCGTTCAGGGCGTCATTTTGCCATTGGTAGAGATTCATTTATCATCAGACCCAACGCCCCTCCTAGCCGGCGGGCGGCCGGCGCGCCACCTGCCCCGTAGGCGGCGTGACGGACGATCCGTACGAGCTCAGGCGGATGTTGGGCGTTTTTAACTCGAAGATCCGGCATCCAAATTGTGTACGTCGAAAGAGGGCATAAATTGGGTCCAAATATTCGACGAATTGATTAGGCACTATTTCTATTCGTTTCAAGTGATCGTATCTGCCAAAGAGGCATAGAAAGGTTTGCGCCGACGTGTACCGTCTCTTGAAGGCAACCAACTTCTTGTGATCCTTTCGCGCGTCAAGGACGCGCTTTCCATCCCGAGGCCATTTCACCTCCATCGCAAATCTCACCCTTCGCCTGTTGGCCTCAAAATCGAGTTTCTTGTAGTCGCCACGACGACCTCTCTTGGCTATGCCAGGACATATGTATTCACACTGCACGGAGAATCCGCGCATCATCAAGATGCGAAGGATTGGCTCATAAAGAATATATTCGCTAAATGTCTTGTTCGTTTCACATGCTGCGAGATAGCTCACATGACCAGCAAGTGCGCGTTGAATACGATAAAGCGCTTCCTTCGGCTCTGGGTATGTATTCTTCACATTTGTTGACATGAGTTGTAATCTTTCTTCGTTCAACAGGTATTATTCCTCAAACATGTTGCGGCGAAAATTCCCGTCGGCGCTAATATGACTCAAATAAATGTCGAAAAAAGGGGTTTTTGAGGAAAGCTGAGGCATATGGGAATATTGGCAGAGGGCTGCTATGCCTCAAACCGGGCTTCGGCTCCCGGCCGGTGTACGCTGCCTGCTGTCCCAGATCCTGCCGCATCTTCACGCCCTCATCATCCGCTGCATGTGCGCGAACCAACCCCGATCCACATTTTATGCGCAACGCGGAATATGATACCGGAAGCTGGGCTGACAGCAAGAGGGAAAACCGTGGAAAGATCAAGAAGCTGAGGGTGTTGGAAATCGGCTAGGTTTGCTGCGCTATCGGATGGCTGGGGGCAAGAATCGCCCGGCGCAACCAGCCGGATTCAGTGCTGGCGCGACCGGCGTCGTTTGAGGCCGGTTTTGGCGCCATACGCGGCCTTCTTCTCGAAGACCAGCAGCGGCTGTTTGTCTTCCAAATCGGCCGCATGGACGAGGAAGCGGCGGGCTTCGGCCGTTCGGTTTACGTGTTCCGCCAGCCGTTTGAAGTCAATTCGGTTCAGGACATCGATCGTGATGGGCCGTTTAGAGTCGAAGAAAATGAGCGACCGGAGGAACCGTTGGCTGACGTCCGAATTCAGCAGCTCGCAAATAAAACGGGCTTCATCTTCAGAGGCGCACGGAACAAAGTAGCAGGTGTCGTCCAGCACGGTGGGCTTTCCGCGATGCTTGCCGATGACCTCGAAATGGCAATTCTTATACAGGCCGGATACCGCCACCTTCCAGGGCGCAAAGGTGTAATCGCCAACGCCAAAAATCGAAAACCGGGCGCGCTTGGTGTAGATGATGCTCCGTCGCTGGTCCAAGGCTGCGGCGTGTTCCGACAGGTACGCCCACGTCTTCGGCGCCACGGTCCGAATCTGAGCGGTGTCGTCCGAGGGCTTCTTCTGCGTCAACAGAACATACCGGTCGGGGGTAAGGCGACGATTGGCGACGTCCGAGGACTTCAAGAGCGGATAGAGATAGGTCGCCTCCAGCAGGCAGGCTTCGTCCCGTCCATTGGTAAAGTGTTCATGGTCGCGTTTGAACTCCATGACGCCCGCCGCATCATGCTTAACGCCAGAGCGCCAGGTGTAGTACGGAATGCCGTCAATATCCCGGAGCCGCATGTATTCGTCGATGTCGGCGACCAATTCCTTGCCCGCCAGACCGAGGGTTGACACCTTGTTGTTGAAGGAGAGGTTACGATAGACGCAGGCGGTGGCGGCGGATTCCAGCATGCCCGTATGCATGATGAGGAGGCAGGCGTCAACGGCTGCGCCAAAATGCGTCTGGGCATCAATCGTGTGGAGCGAACAGCGTCCGATATTCAGCCGGTTCAGCCACGCATGCCGCAGTGTCTTGCGCGCGGTGGAGGTCTTGCAGAGCATCGCCACGCAGCCCGCACGACGATGCAAAGCTTCCGCAAGCCGGATGAGCATCCACTCCGAGATGTCGAAATTGGCCTTACCCGTCTTAGATGCAAACCCGTTGCGGCCTTGAAAATTCGTCTTTTCGGGGAGATTGTCGCTCCCCATTGCGCCCAGGACGGAATTCGTCACCCACGGGGGATTGCCGATGACCAAAACAGTTCCCGTCACAGTTGCAAAGAACTCTACCCAATCGATCTGGAAGAAATTACGGCATTCAAAATGAAGTTTCGGCCCGCCGTGCCGGCGCACCGTGTCTGCGACCTCCTGCACGTAGATGGGATTGATATCGAATCCGAGGATGGCTTTGGCCCGCGGAAATGCCGCTATGGCCGCCTCAACGAAACTGCCCCGGCCGCAGGTCGGTTCGATAATCGTATCGGGGGCCTCGCCGCTGTCCCGCAGAAAGGTGGCAATTTCACGGGCGAGCTCCAAGGGCGTCTGAAAGTCCCCGAACTCGATTTTGTTGGTTGCTATCATCAGACCACCTGGTTGACGCCGTCCACTTTACCCGCCTGCTCGATCACGCGGCTATACTGCAGCCGCCACTGAAGAGCATTCGAGATCGTGAGGTATCCGAGCGCGGGTCTGTTTTTGAGGATTTCCTCGGCGAGTTGGCGGGCCTGAATATCTTCCAGCGGGAGAAAACGCTCCGACATAAAGGCCACGAGATCATCGGCGTTGCCCGCGTTATCCAAGATCTTAAGGATGCCGGTCGTTGTCTGGAAGTCCGCCGTGCGCCGGGCCTCGACAAACACGACGTGGTTGATAGCGAGCGTCGCCGTGCGGGTTTTCCGGTCGTCCTTCTTGTCATAGACGAACACCAGCAGGGCGTATCCAAGACCATATACCTTCTGCCGCGCGGACTTGAACGGGCAAGAAGACTGTGGTTGCCGGATGCTGGTGACCTTGATGTCGAGGTCGAGCTTCGGGAAGTCGATGCCCTTGGCCGACGAACCCTTCACATACGTGTATTTCGCCTGGAGATGGTCTTGGAACTTGTGCTCCAAGTAGGTGCCGACCGCCTTGCCATCCGTCACTCCGAATAAACTGCGCTCGCGGTGCCGTGATTCGCACAGCGCAAAGTCTTTCGCCTCATGGACAATTTTCGCAACCGTGAGTGTGGGCTTCATTCCGTTCCTTATTGCTCCGTCATCATCACCTGTACTGCCATGAACATGGCGGGATTATTGCAGGGATGGGCGGGGCGTCAAGCTTTCGATAAGGGGCAAGCTGTTTGTTTTTTAGCGGTCGGCGGAAAAAAATGACCACACAGTCGGGGTGGCCGGTCGCCGGATGCTATGGCAGGGCGCAAGACAGCAAAAATGAAGAGCGGTTTTCGCCGCTTCCGCTTCGCGTTGATTAGCGTGTTTCGCGGGCAGTTTCCTCAATGTTCTTCGCTTTCAGAGCTTCTTCTCTGTCCTGCCAAGTGATGGAGAAGTCCAGCAGTAGCGCAGAAATTGCCCGCGAAGCACGCTAAGGCACGCGAAAGAAAGCAGGAGAAATCCAGGCGACGGCGGATGGCGCGGCTGGAACGTTGACACGTTCCGCTCCGAAGAAGCGGTGGTCTTGTCAAATCGTCGCGTGAAGATGCAGAGGGCGAACATGCGAAATACCTCTTGGCGACTTGGCGGCTTTGCGCGAGACCATTATTTTCCAATCTATTGCTCGGTTCCAGTCGCAAGTGCCGTGGTTGTCTGTCAGGCCGGGCGGTGAAATGGCCGGCTGACGCGATGGGGGCTCTGTGGTAGCATGCGCTCGCGTTTAGGCGCGAAATAGGCGCGCGGGTTGTCCCGCGGAGAAGTGACCGGGCGACGAGAGAGCATGTTATGACGAGAAGCAGGGTGCGTTTGGCTGCCGTTGCGATGCTGGGCTTGGTCTCCGGGTGTTGTGTCGCCCTGGGCGCTGCGCCTTGCCAGATCCTGGTCAACCACTTGGGCTACGATGTCCGGGGGAGCAAGCGTTTTGTGGTGCAGAGCACCGGCGAGGTGGCCCTCGCGCAGTTCCAGGTGCTCGACGACGCCGGGCGCGCCGTCTTTACGGGGGCGCTGGAGCGGGTCGGCGCGGTGGCGGGCTGGCAGGGGCGGTTCTACCACCAGGGCGACTTTTCGGCGCTGGTCCAGCCCGGCACGTACCGGATCCAGGTGCAGGATGTGTACTCGGAGCGTTTCACGCTCGGCGAGCACGTGCTGCCAAAGGCCAGCCTCGCCGACCTGATCTATTATTTCCGGGTCCGGCGTTGTTCCGGCGTTTACGACAAGGCCGATTGCGCCGTGCCCTTCTTCGGCGAGCCCGGCCGGCCGCGCGTGGACGTCCACGGCGGTTGGTACGACGCCTCCGGCGACGTGTCGAAGTATTTGAGCTGCCTCACGGAGGTCAACTACCTGCCTGCGCAGCAGACGCCCTTTTGCGTCTGGTCGTTTCTGGAGGCGGCGGAGCGGTTGGCGCGGACCAGGGCCCAACGCTTGAAGGGCCTGCTGCCCCTGTTGCGGGAGGAAGCCGTGTACGGCGCCGATTTTCTGATGCGGATGCAGGATCCGGCCGGCTATTTTTACATCTCGGTCTTTGACGGCTGCACCGGCGATCCCGCGCAGCGGGAGATCTGCCGTTACGTGGGGCTGGAGCATGTCAAGCATGGCGATATCCAGGCGGCGTTCCGCGAAGGCGGCGGCCTGGCCATCGCGGCCCTGGCCCGCGTCAGCACCATCAAGCGGAACGGCGATTTCACGGCTGCGCAATACCTCGCGGCGGCGGAGAAGGGCTTTGAGCACCTGCGCGTCCACAACCTGGAATACGCCGACGACCACCGGGAGAACATCCTGGACGATTACTGCGCGTTGCTCGCCGCCACCGAATTGTACGGCGCCACAACGAACACGGTGTATCTGCAGGCCGCCCGGGCGCGCGCGGCAGCGCTGGCGCGACGCATCACCAAGGACGAACACTACGCGGGGTGGTGGCGGTCGGACGACCAGGGGGCGCGGCCGTTCGCCCATATTGTCGAAGCCGGCCTGCCCGTGGTGGCGCTGGTCCGCTATCTGCAGTTCGAGACCGAGGCCGGGCGCAAGGCCGCCGCCGCACAGGCGGTGCTCGCCTCCCTGCGGTTTGAACTGAAGATCACCGGGGAAGTGGCCAACCCCTTTGGCTATGCCCGGCAGTACGCCAGGGATGTTGACGGCGGTAAGCGCGGCACATTTTTCTATCCGCACCGCAACGAGACAGGCTACTGGTGGGCGGGCGAAAACTCCCGGCTGGCGTCCCTGGCCGCCGCGGCACTGCTGGGCCGGCCGCTCGCCCCGCCGGAGCTGGCGGCGGAGCTGCGGACGTATGCGGCGAATCAGCTCAACTGGATCCTGGGCTTGAATCCGTTCGATATGTGCATGGTGCAGGGGCAGGGGCGGAACAATCCGGTGGATTACGAGGCGGGCACGCTCAACCCGGCGGGCGGAATCTGCAACGGGATCACGTCCGGCGTGGACGACGAGCGGGACATCGCCTTCCTGCCGGCGCCGTACGGCGGCCGGGGCGAATGGAGCTGGCGCTGGTGTGAGCAGTGGATTCCGCATTCGGCCTGGCTGGCCCTGGCCCTCGCGGCGACAGTGGCGGATTGAGCGCGCGGAACCGTGCAGTTGACGGGAACCAGCAGTCATGAGAGGTTTATGAACATGATCTGCGGACGCACGGAGCGCGTCCCTCCAGTTATTCTAACAGGCTGATGTCTGTATTCTTGGAGGGCCACGCTCCGTCGTGGCCGTTAACTCTGTAAAACCTCATCGAGAAGACGCCATGACACGATATTTCTATTACCTGGCTGCCGCCGTTGCACTAACGAACGTTTTGGGCGGCCTGCGCGCGTCGGCGCAGGCGGCGGCCCGGCCGCCGAACATCATCTTCCTGATGACCGATCAGCAACGCTGGGATGCCCTCGGCGTGCTCAACCCGGCAATCAAGACGCCGAACCTCGACCGGCTGGCCCGGCAGGGGATTCTTTTCCGCCAGGCGGTGTGCCAGGCGCCGATGTGCGTCCCCAGCCGCTATGCGCTGATGCTCGGGCTGTACCCGTCCCAGATGAAGGTACTCACCAATGGCGACAGCCTGTCGGACGATCAACTGCCGGCGACGCCGCTGCCGGAGATCCTGCGGCGGGCCGGCTATCAGACCGCCGGCTTCGGCAAGACACACTGGCGTCAGCCTATTCCGACGACGCGCGGCTTTGAGATCCGCGCCATCGACGAGCCGCGCAAGAGCGTCAACTACGAAGCCGGCGCCATTACGATGAGCGAGGAGAATCCCCAAGGACTTAAGGAATACAACGACGAGGTCAAGTCCTTTGGTCCCGGCGAAGAGGGCATCCTGGGTTACATCGGTTGCGTCTCCAAGGTGCCCGCGCGCAATCACCGCGACGGCTGGTTTGCTGAACAGTGCTTGAAGTTCCTCAATCAGGGCGTCGATCCGAAGCGCCCGCTGTTTTTGTATCTCTCCTTTATCAAGCCGCATGCCGGTTTCAACGTGCCCAAGGAGTTTGAGGATCTGTACGACATCAACACCATCCCGGATATTGCCCAGCCGCCTTGGCATGATGAGCCGGACACGCACCTAACCGCCTACGAAGCCGACCCGTCGGCCGGCACGCGCTACCGGGAGTGGCGCGCCGCGTGGGAAAAGATGACGCCGCTGGAGCGTCGCCGCACTACCTTGCGGTATTACGCCAATTGTTCGTGGCTGGACGCCTATTTCGGCCAGGTGCTGGACAAGCTGCAGAAGCTGGGCCGGCTCGACAACGCCCTGATCGTGTTCACCTCCGATCACGGCGAGATGCTGGGCGAGCGCAACTTCCGCTTCAGCAAATACTGCCTCTATGAAAGCAGCGTCCGCGTCCCCCTCCTGCTGGCCGGTACGGTGATCCCCCAGGCCAAGCGCGGCACGCTGGACGAACGGCCGGCGGGGCTCATTGACCTGGTTCCGACGCTGGCGCAGGCGGCGGGCCAGCTCGTGCCCCCGGGGCTGCCCGGCTTGGATCTGTTGGGTGAACGGCGGCGCGCGGGCAGCTTCAGCGAGTTTCAGGGGGGCGGCCCGCGGCTGGCGCCGGCGTACATGTGGCGCAAACCGGATTGGAAGCTGATCCTGTTTGTGCCCGGCCGGCTGGACGGCCCCGCGGCGCAAGCCGGGTTGGTGAAAGGCGAATTGTATAACTTGCAGGACGATCCCCACGAGTGGCAGAACCTGTACGCCGACGAGCGTTATGCCGGCGTGCGCGAGCAGATGAAGACCGAGTTGCTGACCCACCTCGCCCTCGCCTGGGCGCGCGGCCCCAATCCCCTCACGCCGCGGCGCCCGCTGTCCGCCGGGAAAAAAGTGGCCCCGAGCCCATGATCCGACCGTCTGAAAAAGAACACAACCCCAACCGAAGGCCAATCATGAAACACACATGCATCCTTAGCCTCGCGAGCCTCGCCACGCTCGCGCTCACGTTGCGCGCCGCCGAGCCGGTGGACATGGCCCGGCGCGCCGCGGAGCTCAAGAACCTCCGCTGGGGCATGTTCATTTGCTGGAGCTTCAGCACCTTCTCCGGCAAGGAATGGACGCCGGGCGTGAAGGACGTGGCGTTCTTCAAAGCCACCGACGTGGATACCGACCAGTGGGCGCGCACGGCCAAGGAAGCCGGCATGGGTTACATCCTGTTTCTGACCAAGCACCACGACGGCTTCTGTCTCTGGGACACCCAGACCACCGACCGCAAGGTCACGAAAGCGCCGCTGGGCCGGGATGTCTTGGCGGAGTTGCGAAAGTCCTGCGACAAGCATGGCATCAAGCTGGCGTTGTATTTTTCATTGGGCGAGTTCAACGACAACAAGGATTACCATCCGGGGGGATACACGCCGGCGATGCAGAAAGCCCAACTCAAGGAACTCTGCTCCGCGTACGGTCCCATCGAGTTTTTCTGGATGGACTGCGCCCAAGGCAACGGCGGCTTGGAGCGCCAGGACATCACGGCGTGGGTGAAAAGCTTCCAGCCCGGCTGTTTCGTCGGCTTCAACGGCGGCGGAGCCGGCGACCTGCGGGCCGGCGAGATGGGACAGCCCGGCCACGTTCCCCCGCCGTATCTCGTGGGCGAGTTTACCTATCCGATCTTACCGGATCACCAGGGCGGGGCGCAGTGGTTCTACTCGTTGCCAACGCACGACAACCTCTGCTTCCCGGCCGGAAAACTTTACCAGGACTATCTGGGTGCCGTGAAATACGGCAATATCTTCTCCATCGATGTCGGCCCCGATTACCAGGGCAAGCTGCGCGACATCGATGTCGCCACGCTCCGCAAAGTTGGCGAGATGATCCGTTCAGAGGTGTCCCTGCCGGCGCCGGCGGAACCGATTCGCGCCTTCTGCGTGGACTTCAACTGGGGACCGGGCGGGCCGAATGGATTTGCCAAGCCGGGACTTTGGGCCGACGCCGACCCGGTCAAGCATGTCGCGTGGTACGCTGCTCTCGGGGCGAACGTCATCCAGACGTTCGCCGTCTCGTGCAACGGCTACGCCTGGTACAAGGACGGCAAGGTTCCCGCGCAGCCCGGCCTGAAAAGGGACTTCCTGCCCCAGGTCGTGAAGCTCGGCCATGCGCAAGGGATGAAGGTCATGGGCTATTTCTGCATCGGCGCGAACACGCGCTGGGGCAGCGAGCATCCCGACCTCAGCTACGGCATTCCGAGCGCGTACCACCTGCCTTTCACCGACGAATACCTGGACTACCTCGCCACCGCCATCGAGGAGGCCCTGATCAAGAGCGGCATGGACGGGTTCATGGTGGACTGGGTCTGGAATCCGAGCGACGCGGCACGCAACGGCAAATGGCTGCCAGCCGAAAAACAGTTGTTCGAGAAACTCACCGGCCAGCCGTTCCCAGGCGAGGACAAACTCACGCCGGAAGCGAAGCTTGCCTACGAACGCAAGGCGATGGACCGCTGCTGGGAGCGCATACGTTCCACCGCCAAGCGTGTGAAACCCAATTGTGTCATCTGGCTCTCGTGCAACAATGTTCACGATCGCACCATCGCCGGCTCACGGATGCTCAAGGAAGTGGACTGGATGATGGACGAGAGCGGCAACCCGGAAGCGCTGCGCGCCATCGCGTCCATGTTCGGTCCGCAGACACGGCAGGTGCTTTGCGTGGTTGGCTGGGGCGACCAGCACGACGCGCGCAAGGTCTGCACCAGCACCGCCAATGCCGACTTCGGCATCTATGGTTTCAGCAAGCCAAATCCCGACTCGCTACCGTTGCCCATCGAGACCTACCTGCACCAGCCCATCGAGTCCTTCCAGGGCAACGACCGCAACATTGCCATCCTTACCCATTTCTTCAACGGCAAACCGCTTCCCACACCCACCGGTCCACCGGCAAAAGCCTCCAGCGTCTGGGGACCCGGTTACGAGGCCGACAAAGCGTTCGACGGCGACGAAGCAACACGTTGGGGCGCCCAACCAGAATCCCGCAGCGGCTGGATCGAGATTGACCTTGGCAAGGAAACACCGATCGGCCGCGCGGTGGTGATGGAGATTCAGTATCCGCGGACGCAGCGGTTCGCCATTGAATACAAGGATGGTGACACGTGGCAGCCCGTGGTCACCGGCATGGCCATCGCGGGTCGGCGTGTCTATGATTTCGCGGCGGTGCAGGCGCGGTATTTCCGGTTGAACATTCTCGAGGCGAACGAAGTCCCGACCATCGAGGAGTTCCAGCTTTACCCGCCCGGCGCGAAGCTGCCGGAGGCGCTGGAGCCGTCGCAGCAGGATGAAGCAAAACGCGCGGCGCGCTTGCAGTGGTTTCACGAGGCCAAGTACGGTTTTTTCATCAACTGGGGCCTTTACTCCATTCCGGCCGGCGAGTGGGAAGGCCGGAAGTTTCCCAATATCGGCGAATGGATCATGCACGACGCCCGAATTCCGGTGAAGGAGTACGAAGAACTCGCCCGGCAGTTCAACCCGGCCCGGTTCAACGCCGATGAGTGGGCGCAGCTCGCCGTCGATGCCGGCATGAAGTACGTCGTCTTCGACTGCAAACACCACGACGGCTTTGCGCTTTATCACTCGGAGGTGAGCAAGTACAATTGTTATGATGCTACGCCGTGGAAACGCGACCCGTTCAAGGAACTGCAAGCCGCCTGCGCCCAACGCGGCCTGAAGCTCTGTTTCTACTACTCGCAAGCCACCGACTGGCACGAACCGAACGGCGCGAATAATGACTGGGATTTTCCGCCGAACCCCCAGAAAGACTTCGACCAATACTTCCGCGACAAGTCCATGCCGCAAGTGAAAGAACTTCTCACCAACTACGGCCCCATCGGCCTGATCTGGTTCGATGTGCCGACGTTGATGACGCCCGCGCGCTGCCGGCAACTGGTGGAGGTGGTCCGCGCCCTCCAGCCCGACACGCTCATCAACAGCCGCCTCGGACCCGGCGGCCTGCAAGATTACGAGTCGCGCGGCGACAACGAAATCCCCGGCGCCGTCACCCCCGGCGCGTGGGAAACCGCGGCCACGATCAACGACACCTGGGGCTACAAGAAAGATGATCACCGGTGGAAGACGCCTGCCGACATCTGCTTCAAGCTCGTGGACATCGTCAGCAAAGGCGGCAACTATCTGTTGAACGTTGGCCCCGACGGCGACGGTTTCATTCCGCAACCCAGCCAGGATATTCTCCGCCAGGTTGGCGTCTGGCTCAAAGTCAACGGCGAGGCCATCTACGGCGCTGGCCGCACCCCGTTCGGCGACGAACTCGGCTGTTTCGATCCAGTGAAGAAAGACCAGCGAGGCCGTCCCGTGTTCAAATCCATGGCCGACTGGCGTTGCACCACCAAGCCGGGACGGCTGTACCTGCACTTCTTCAAGTATCCGGGCGGGAAATTCGAACTGCAGGGCGTGAAGGACCAAGTGACGAAGGCCTACTTCCTGGCCAAGCGTGATGAATTGCTGGTGATGGCGCAGGATGGCGAGCGACTTACCGTTAAATTGCCAGCGCAATCACCAGCCGCCATGGCCGCGGTCCTCTGTCTGGAACACCATTGACGGTACAACTCATCTTCAACTGGGTATAACAAAAAACCATCCGGCCGGATATTTTTTTGTTATAGTGTTTTTACCGACAGGAAACGTCGTGCTTCATAAATGCTTACAGACCAGGTAGATGGCATGGTAAAATCGGGTATGAAAAGGATACGCTGGGGCGGCTTGATCGCCAGGTGGCTCTTCATCGCCGCTATGGCTTGGCCCGTGGGCGTTACAGGGGCGATGTCGTACCTGCGGGACCAGGACGGGCTGCTGGTGCCCCGCATGCCTTATCCCCAGTACCTGGCCCGATCCTATCGGTTCGTGTTGCAGGATCTCGATCACGGCTGGTCCAGCGGCAACGCCTACCAGGATGAAACCGGCCAGCCCGTGCCGGGCTATGTGAATTACGCCCTGGCCAACCCCGAACGCAAGCTGGGTGTCGGTCATCCGCTCAATGCCGACACCGTCTATCCGGCCTTCCATCATGCGCTGTTTATCCGCGCGTTCCTGGCCCAGTGGCGCTATGCGGGCGACCCGGAAGGCCTGGCCCGGGCCCGGCAACTGGCAGACTGGAATCTCGCGCGGCGCACGCCGGCCGATTGCATGTTCGGATCTCTTTTCTACAGCACTGTGCACAAGGGGCAGGGGGGTGGCAACGTGGATGGCGATGCGATCATGACCGACAAGCCGGCCATCATGGCGCTGGCCATGCTGGAACTGGCCGGGGCGACGGGCGACGCGTGCTATCGCCAGGCGGCCGAGACCGTGGCTGCCACCCTGGCCAAAACGCAGTTGCCGGAAGGCAACTGGCCGTTTCGCGTCAACCCCAAGACCGGCGCCGTGCGTGAGGCCTACACCTCGTCGGCGATCTACGCGGTCATGTTGTTCGAGGAACTGGACAAGCCCGACGGTAAACGCTGGCGTGGAGCCCGGGACAAGGCGCTGCGCTGGATCCTCGAAGGCCCGGTGACGAACATGCGCTGGAATGGCTTCTATGAAGACGTCACGCCGGAGCATGGCCGGGAGAATCGAACCAATTGGGACTGCATTGACACCGCCCGCTGGCTGATCGCACACCGCGCGGACCACCCGGAGTATCTGCCGCTGGCCTGCAAACTGCACGACTGGATTGCCCGGGAGTTCGTAGAGAAAAACAAGGACTGGGCGCCGGCCGAAGGGCTGCGGGAACAGAAGGTTTGTTTCGCCACCATGGGCGTCCACACGCTGCACTGGGCGGCGCTCCTGGCGGATTTCCATGCGGCCACCGGCGAGGCGGCTTTCAAGCAGCGCGCCATCCAAGCCTGCGCGCTGGTCACGTATTGGATGCGCGATGACGGGGCCAATCTCGTTGGTCCGACCTGGGGCGACGAAATCTGGTTCAGTTGCCACTTCGGATCGGCGCTGTATATGTACGACACCTTGGCGCGCTATCCGGAACTGCTGGCCGACGGCCCCGCCGCCGCGCGCCAGCCCGCGACGCCTTAGCGCTGCTTCTCACCCGCGGGCTGGGCCCCCGCGGCGCGGAGGATCGGGACCTCGCAGAACGTGAGTGCGGCGATCCTGTTGGCGCCCCGGAGCAGATGCGCCTGGTTGCCGTCCCAGTCCCGGTCCGCCAAGTAAGCGATCGTTTGGGCCGTCGCGGGCCCCAGCAGTTGCAGTTTGACCACGTTGTCCCGCACGCTGATCGCGGTGACCAGATTCGGGACAAGATCCAGATAGAAATTAGCCGTGGCGTTGGTTTTCCCCGGAGCCTCCATCGCCTGGCCGAACTCCAGGGCAATTTCATCCTGACGCGCGCTGGTAAAGTAGGCTTTCTTCAAATCCGGCGCCGTGATGACCGAGGTCGGGATGAAACCGTAATTGTCCCGCTTCACCAGCGGGGCCATCAAATCCGCGAACATCACATAGCCGTCCCAATCGAAATGACAGAGGCCGCGCGCCCATTCCGGGCGGGTGGCCATGCCGACGGTGGACATGATGCGCATGTTGGAATAAAACCGCGGCAGGGTCCGTTGCGCTTCACGCACCTGGTCGCCTTTGGGTCCCATGCCGCAGGGCAACGGCCAGACCTGGTAGACGTAGTAGTGCAGGAGGTTGGGGTAATCTTGTTTCCAGGCCGCCGACATATCCACGAAGTATTGCTGATACGATTTGTAATCCCAGTCGCCGGTGGGCGCCGCTGCGCCGCTGTTGTTCTCCCCCTGGTGCCACAGGACGCCACGGATGCCATGGGTCAGCCGGGCCCCCTTCACGCGCGTCAGTATCCGTCCGTAGATCGTGTCCCCATCCTCGGGGTTGCTCTCATTCCGCTGGTGCTGGTCAACCCGCGTGCCGCCGACGGCGCCATTGATGATGCAGATGGGGATGTTGCAACTAGCCACCAGGTTGCTGGCCAGGACCATGCCCCAATAGCCGATGCGATAGGCATCGCCGTGCGCGGTGGACACCACGGCGTTGCCCCAGCCGCTGTTCGTGCCCCCCGTCATGTTGCCATAACTGCGGATCCAGTCGCTGGTGTACGCGGCGTACGGCGGGTTGTTGTTGTCCGCCACCGCGTTGGATTGCCCGTCAATCAGATAAGCATCGCCGCATACCAGGTTGGTCACCGTGTCGAACACGTTCGTCACGCCGCCGCGCACGGAGCCGAACTGCACGCTGTACTTCACCAGGCCCGACGCCAGCCGGGCGCTGAAGGCATACGCGCTACCGGACACGGTTTGGCTGAGGTTGGTGTAGAGCACCCCATCCGCATAGAGGTTCAAGAAGACCGTGTTGGGCGCGTTGCTCAGGGTGCCGTTGTAATACACGGTGCCGAACCCGGTGTTGTCTCGGGCGTAAAATTGGCCGTGCATCGGTTTTTCGTCGGCCTCGGGCTGCCGTACCACCCAGGGATCCGTCGCCGGTTCCTTGACAGCGATAGTGGCGGTATTGGTGACCAAGGCCCCGCCATTGTCGAGGACCAGCGTCACGGTCATCGGACCGCTGCCTTGGGAACGCAGCAGGGTGAGCATCCCGGGTGTGATCTGCTTGGTCACGGCGATGCCCGCCACGCTCCAATGGTAATTCAAATTGGTCGCCCCGGCCGCCTGCAAGGCGCTCCTGTTCGAGACGCGCGGCGTCACCGTGATCGTCTGCCGTCCATCCCAGGCGACCGGCGCCGATAGCGTGAAGGCCGGGTCAGGAATCGTTTCCTTGATCGTGACGGGGATGTCCTGCGTTTGCGCGCTCGTGGGGTAAATGGCTTTGAACTGCAGCACGAACGACTGGTCGCCCACCACACGGCCGGCGGCAAAATCCAAGGTGAACTGGTCTACCGCGATCACGGATTCCTGTCCGTTCCGCTTGCAGGTCCAGTAGATTTTCTGGGCGCCGCCCGCCCGCCCGACCAGCCTGGCCACCGCGCCCTCGTTCATCTTCACCGCGGAGGGGGTGACTGAGAAACCGGTACCCGGCTGCTGCGGGGGCCCCACCAGGGTTTGCAGCGGTTGCTGGTTCTGATATTCCAGCCGCAGCCAGTCCGGCGAGCGCGCCACCCGGGAGACCCGCACCTCGTCCACGTCACCGGCATAGTTCCGCGAACCGCCCATGCGCATATAGATGTTGGTGAACAGGGACATGGCCGAAGGGCCGCCTTGGCGGTCGCCGTCGAGCCGGCCGTTCACGAAGATTCGGCTGAGCCCGTTGGCATAGGTGACCGCCACGTGATACCACTGCCCCAGGGCCGGCGTGGTGGCCGCGATGGCGCCGCCGGGGCCGTCGGAACTCCAGCCCAGACTGGCGGGGGATCCAAAAGCTATGTCCACCAGATTGCCATCCCCGGTGTTGCCGTTGTAGCGGGTGGCATACCGCCCCCAGCAGAGGATCTCGGCCCCGCCTTGTTCCGCGCAAAACCAGGCTTCGGATGTGAAGGGGCTGCCGCCGTAGGGGTAGTTCGTGATGCTGTCGCCGCAATTAACCCACGACCCCGAGGCAAAATGCCGGCCCTGACCGATCATGCCGGGGGCCGGGGTCGTGCCGGAATTGACGGGAATGACCGTGCCGAGTTCATCCTGCAGGGGCTCGTTCATGTGCAGCACGCTCACATAGCCGTTGGCGGCGCTGAAGACATTCGAGACGATGGATTCGCTGGCGGCGCCGGCCTGGCCCCAATACATCTTGATTTCCTGCCGGGCGTTGCCGGCGATCACCGGGATTTTCACCCAGATGCTGGCCGTGCCGCGGGCGGCATCCCACTGTTCAATCTGATGCGACAGCTTGGCGCCGGCGGCGGTCGAGAAGCGCAGATCCTCGCCCGCCGGCTGGGCCTGGCTGAAGTTAAAATTATTGTTGTTCAGCCGCACCAGGATCGGGAAGTTCGTCTCGGACGCAGAGTCCGACAGATGCGCCCCATCCGGCGTGGTCAGGATGAACAAGGAAGCGGAATATTTCCAGGCCGTGTACGGACGCACCGTCACCCGATAGGCCTTGGTGGAGCCATCCTGCGCGGTGACGGTGTAGTTGACCGGGCCGGTGAAGTCGTGGGTGCTGCCCGCAGCCGGGCGGAGGGCGGCGAAGGGTGAAAGCGTGAAGGTGGGCGCGAGCGTCGTCAGCGGCTGGCTTGCCGGCACGGACATGATGATGTTGGTTCCGTAAATAATCGCCGCGCCCAAGGGCTCGAAGTGGCAGGCCAGTACGTCCTTGGCCGCGCTTTTGGGCAGGATGTTGACCACCACGCGATAGGCCTTGGTCGAGGAATCCTCGGCGGTGACGGTATAAATGACCGGGCTGGTGAAGTCGTTGGTGCTGCCCGAGGGCGGCATGGCGCTGGCCAGGGGGAACAGCGTGTAGGTGGGCGCAAGGCTGGTCACCGCTGTGCCCCACAGCACATTCAGGGTGATGTTGGTCCCGGAAATGGCGGCGGCGCCCAGCGTGCCAAAATGGAAGGTCATGATGTCCATGGCTGGACTTTTGGGCGTCGGGGCGTCGTTGTCCACCAACTGAAAACCGTTCACGATCAACTCGCTGCCGGACGAAGTCTTCCCTTCCACCGTCAGGGTTCCGCTGTCGTTGATCCGGAGACCGGCAAAGTGCACATAGTTTTTGCCTTCAATCCAATCCTCCGCGGTGGGGCCGTTCGCAATATGCTGTTCCATCGTCCCGACCCGGAAAGTCTGCGGCCGGTTCATGTCGCTGTGGTCACTGGCGAGGTAAAGGTCATAGGTGTGATTGACCTTGAGGCCGGTGAGCGTGAGGATCGGTTGATAATTTGTGGACCCGGTCAGCAGGCCGGAAATCAACATCCGTGCCTTACCCAGACCGGTCCAATCGGCCCAGGGTCCGGCGACCATCGTCGTCGTGAGGCCCACTCCGGTGGGCGCACCCAGGGAATCCAGCAGGTTGGTGCCGGTTGCGCCGGCGGTCTGGAAGTCGTTCCAGGTGTTCCCGACATACGCCACCGGCGCCACCCGGCTGGCGCTGCCGCGGGCGACGGCGTCGAAGGACCAGATCCCCTGCATGGAGGCGTGTGTGTCGCCGGTGTAGTTCACGTTGACGATGCTGGCCGCCGAGGCGCTGAGGGCGGAACCGGCCACCATCGCGGCGAAAGTGACGAGGAGTCCGGTGATAAAGCCGGGATGGTTGGACGATGGGGCGGTCAAGGTCGTGTTCATAAAGTTGGCGTCTCCGGGGATTGCGTGGTTTTTTTTGCATGTGGAACTCAGGAAAACAGGAAGGGTTGGGAGGTTTCTTTTCCTACCTTCTTGATTTCCTCATTGAATATGCAGCGATCAGGCTATGGCATGAAATCACGCCGCCAAGCAAGCAAAATGCTCAAGCCGCCAAGGTTGTCCTGATCCTTCTGCTGTCGTTCTGCTTGACTGCCGGACAGGAAATTCTATTATGCAACCAGTCCGGCGGGTTGCCGGAGGCCGATAGCCTTGATCGTCGCGGTCTTATAACAGGAGGTTGCCATGAACTTGACGAAACGGGATTTGGTGGTCCGGATTGCCAAAGAAACCGGCCTGGTGCAGCCGGAGGTCTTCAAGGTGATCCAGAAAACGCTGGATTACATCGCCGCCGCCCTGGCCGGCGGGAATAATGTGGAGTTTCGCAACTTCGGCGTATTTGAGGTCCGCCTGCGCAAGGCCAAGATTGGCCGCAATCCGCGCGTGCCCACCCAGGTCGTTCCCATTCCGGCACGGAAGATCGTCAAATTCAAATCCGGCAAAATCCTGAAGAAGATGATGGCCGGGACGTGACCCGCTCCGGGGCGGGCGGCTGGCGCGCCGGGCGCTGCGGAACCGCTGCGTGGAGAAGGCCGAAGCTGGGCGAAGGGAAAGGATCCGTATGAAGACGTGGACGATGGCGGTATTGTTGGCGGTGGCGGTGGCCGGTGGGGCGGTGGTCCGTGCCGCGGAGGAGACGGCCGGGCAGCGCCAAGCGCGGATGAAATGGTGGCACGAGGCGAAGTTCGGGATGTTCATTCACTGGGGCCTGTATGCGGTCCCGGCCGGCACGTGGCAAGGGCAACAGATCGGGGGGATCGGCGAGTGGATCATGAACACCGGCAAAATCCCCTCGGCCGACTATGCCGGCTTTGCCGCGCAGTTCAACCCCGTCAAGTTCAACGCCGGCGAATGGGTGCGCATCGCCAAGGATGCGGGGATGAAGTACATTGTGATCACCTCGAAACACCACGACGGTTTCGCGATGTTTCACTCGCAGGCCAGCCCCTATAACATCTACGACGCCACCCCCTTCAAGCGCGATCCGCTCAAGGAATTGGCGGCGGCGTGCCGCAAGGAGCACATCAAGCTGGGCTTCTACTACTCGCAGTTCCAGGACTGGGGGCATCCGGGCGGCGGCATCTACGGCGAGCGGTGGGACCAGGCGCAGGAGGGCGATCTGTCCGGGTACGTGAACAAGATTGCGATCCCGCAGGTGAAGGAGATCCTGAGCAACTACGGGCCCGTGGCGGTGTTGTGGTGGGACACCCCGGGCAACATCAGCAAGGAGGACGTGGATAAACTGCATGACTTGATGAAACTGCAGCCCCAAATCATCAGCAACAATCGGCTGGGCGGCGGCTATGCGGGCGACACGGAGACGCCCGAGCAATCGATCCCCGCCAGCGGCTACCCTGGGCGCGACTGGGAAACGTGCATGACGATCAACGACACCTGGGGCTACAAGTCGTATGACAACAACTTCAAGTCCACCGAAACGCTGCTGCGCAACCTGGTGGACATCGCCAGCAAGGGCGGAAATTATCTGCTGAACGTGGGACCGACGGCGGAGGGAGTGATCCCCCAGCCGGAAGTTGATCGCCTGAAGGAGATCGGTGCGTGGCTCGCGGTGAATGGCGCCGCGATTTATGGTGCGACCGCGGGTCCACTTAAGAAGGCGCCGGCCTGGGGTCGCATCACCTGCCAGCCCGGCAAGCTCTACCTGCACGTGTTCAACTGGCCTGCCGACGGTGTGCTGAATGTTCCGATGCAGGTCCAGGTGAAGCAAGGCCGCCTCCTGGCGGATCACAGCCGCAAGCTCGAGGTGACCGGCGGGGAAGACGGCCTGACCGTGCATCTGGCCGGCAACGCGCCGGACCAGATCTGTTCGGTGGTGGAATTGAACGTCGCCGGCGAGTTGACGGGGATCGAAAAGCCGCTGGCTCAGAACGCGGACGGCACGGTGACGTTGCCCGTGGCCGAGGCGAAAACCGGCAACGAGCCGCAGGTCGAGTCCAAGGAAGGCCAGGACAACCTGGGCTTCTGGATGAACCCGTCGGCGACGGTGCGCTGGACCTTCAAGGTCAACCAGCCTGGCAAATTCACCGTTCGCGCGCCGCTGGCCACCGTGGGCGCCACAAGTCGCGTGGTCATCGAGGTGGCCGGTCAGAGCTTGGATGTAACGGTGCCGCAGACCGGCGATTACGGGAAGTTCCAGGTGGTGGAGTGCGGCACGGTGACGCTGGACAAAGCGCAGCCGTACGAGTTGATCGTCAAACCCGTGGCCGACGGTTGGGCGCCCATCAACCTGCGCGCCGTGACGCTCCAGCCGGCCCCGTAACCGAGCCCGCTGGGGGTCGGTGCTGACCCCGATGCCCCTCGTGATATCCGCGGGAAAAATCTGTCTTTGTCTATCAGCAGCCTTCTGTTTCCGCTTTCCGTGCCATGTCGGCGAAGACCATCAAGCCGGTGGCCACAGCCAGAAAACCCCGCCATAAGGCTGGCACGAGGAACAGCGCAACGCCGATGAACTCGGCAACGATACTTGCGGGTTATAACAAAATAATTCGTTGCACGAGACGGTGTGCTTTGGCAGGGGAGCGGCATGGGGGGGGCCGTGGTTGGTTTCCCTCTTGCTCCTCACCGCCCGTTGCGCTAGAGGTAACAACTGAGAAAAGCAGAAGGCGGATGTTGATCAAAAGTTCCGTCCATCGAGTGGTGCCTGATGAAACGAATACTACTGCCCGTGTTGGCGTTGTTGGCGCTGCTGCTGGCGGGCGGCAGCACCGTTGGCGCGCAGCCGGCCGCTACACAAAGCATGGCAGCCGTGGACTTCCGTTATGCGCCGCTCTGGTGGCAGACCGCCATTTGTCTGCCCGACGACCCCGATAAAACGCTGGTGGGCAAGGAAGGTCAGTTGTTGTTCGATTACGGCCGTCAGCACGGCTTCCGGGACTTCGGCATCTGCATCCAGCCGGACATGGCCGGCGGGGTTGCCTGGCAGCGACAGGCGACGCTCTCGCCGCGCGTGCCCATCGTCCAGACGTGGAAGCGGAGCGCCGGCGGGGTTGAAGTCCTGGAACAAACCTTTGTGATCCCGGCGTATGGCGCCCAGCAGGTAAATATGCCAACGCCGCCGGCACGGGTAGCCGTGTTGCTGGTGCTGATGAAAAACGCCGGGCCGGCCGAGGCCACGTGCCAGCCCGTGCTTCGCATTCAGAGCGTTGACCCGGTCGCCTTCGATACGGTGCAAGGGTGCGTGGCCATCGGTACGCAGACGGTCGTCATGGTCTCCGAACCCGTGGTCACGGCCGGTCCCACCTCCAACAAGGTGTTTACCATCGAACTCGCGTCCAGGAAATTGCAGCCAGGTCAGTCGCACCAGGCCGCCTTTTTCATCAGCCGCCATGTCAAACCGGTGGCCAACCTGGCGGGAATGGATGAGGCCGTGAAACAACGCGAGGCCGCCCGCACTTGGTGGGAGACGGCGGGCCTGCCCTTCGATACTCTTCGAGTACCCGACCCCGGTATCCAGGGCATGCTGGAATCCTGCGTCCGCAACATCTGGCAGGCCCGCGAAATCAAAAATGGACAGCCGGCCTTCCACGTGGGACCGACGTGCTATCGCGGGCTGTGGGTGGTGGACGGCGCGTTCCTGCTGGAAAGCGCTGCCCTGGTGGGCCGCGCCAAGGACGCGCGCGCCGGGATCGAATACCTGCTGAGCCATCAGAAACCGGATGGCAGCTTCGAAATCATTGGCCGCTACTGGAAGGAAAACGGTATTGTCCTGTGGACGGTCACGCGCCACGCCCTGTTGACCCAGGACAAGGCCTGGTTGGAAGCGGTCTGGCCCAAGCTGGAGCGCACGGTCGCCGCGATCCGGCACCTGCGCGAACGGTCGCGGACTGACCCGCCCGAACTGGATGACGGATTGATGCCTGCCGGCTTCCCCGATGGCGGTATCGGCGGCAACCACCCGGAGTATTCTAACGTGTACTGGAATCTGGCTGGGTTGAAGGCGGCCATCGGCGCAGCCGCATGGCTGGATAAAAAGGAACAGGCGGCGCAATGGGGCAAGGAATACGACGATTTCATGGCGACCTTCCGCAAAACGGCTGAACGCGACATGGCCACGGATCCGCATGGCAACCGCTATCTGCCGACGATCATGGGGGCTGCCGGAAAGAAGGAATTGCCGCAGCGGGGCCAATGGGCGTTTTTGCATGCGGTCTATCCCGGCCAGATCTTTGCCAAGGACGATGCGCTGGTGCAGGACAATCTCGCCATGTTGCGCGCGACCAAACAGCAGGGCCTGGTTTTCGGAACGGGCTGGGATGCGGAGGGCCTTTGGACGTATGCGGCCAGTTTCTACGGCCACGCGGCGCTCTGGCAGGGGCAGGGGCGGGAAGCCGCCCAGGTGCTCTATGATTATGCGAATCACGCCTGCCCCACGCGTGTCTGGCGGGAGGAGCAACGGCCCGTCGGCAAGGGCGGACACGAGGTCGGCGACATGCCGCACAACTGGGCCTCCGCCGAGTTCATCCGGCTGGCCACGCACCTCCTCGAACTCGACCGCGGCGACGAGTTGCATCTGCTCGAAGGCCTGCCGTCCCAGTGGCTTGGGCCCGGCATGGTCACGAAGCTGAATGGCGTGGCCACGCCCTTCGGCCCGCTCTTCATGACGCTGGAAGTTGCCGCGGATGGCAAGACCGCCACGCTGGCGCTCAAACCCCTGGGCGCGAATTGCCGGGCGGTGCTGGTCCATGCGCCGGACGGCAGCACCAAACCGATGGATCCGCAGCAAGGCGGCACCGTCACGTTCCCCGTCGGTCCGGCAAAAGAAGAATGAAACTCATGAGCTGTTTTTTGCATTACGTTCCATTGAATAAGCCAAACGCGAGGACGCGGCCTCTGGCCGTGTTCGGAAGCGACGGGACGTCGCTTCTACGGCAGGCGGTACCATCCAGTCTATTTTGAGAAGGCCAGTAACCAGGAGAACAAATGACCAGAAAATCCGCTGTGTTGTTGGGAATTGTGGCCCTGTGTTGGATGCGGGTGACCCCGGCGCAGGCGGCGGCCAAGGCAGCGCCGACGCCCGTGCCGGACTTGACCCAGAACGGCAAGAAGGACGGTCTGCAGTATTGGAACCTGGGCCCCACGGGTGTCAAAGGCGGGGTGTTTTGTCGCGGCTTCGACACCTCCGAGTCGCGGCAGATTCTGGTGAGCGCGGTTGAGAAGGGATCGCCAGCCGAGGGCATGCTGGCGGTGGATGATGTGATTCTGGGCGTGAACAGCAAGCCATTCACCAGCGACGCGCGCCGGACCCTGGGCGAGGCCATCACCGAAGCCGAAAAAACAAGGAACAAGGGGAAACTCAACCTGCTCCGTTGGCGCGCTGGCGACCGGAGCGAAGTCACGCTCCCGTTGCGGGTCATGGGCAGCTACAGCGACACTTCGCCGTACCGTTGTGAGAAAGCGAAAAAAATCGTGGTGGAAGGCTGTCGCGCCATCGTCAAGCGTGGGCTCGGCAACGACATTCCGGGCCACATCAACGCCCTGGCGCTGCTGGCCAGCGGCAATCCGGAATATCTGGAGACCGTCAAGGCGTATGCCCACAAAGTGGGTCCGGCGGACTTCAAACTGGAGCTGAAGGAGGGCATGTTTGCCTGGGGCTGGGGTTATGCCAACCTGTTTCTGACGGAATACTATCTGGCCACAAAAGACGAGTACGTGCTGCCGGCTATCCGCGAATATACGACGAAGATTGCTACCGGACAGGGGGTGACCGGCACCTGGGGGCATGGGATGCGGGTGGACGGGAACAATGGCACCTTGGGCGGCTATGGCGCCATCAACCAAGCCGGACTGATCTGCTGGCTGTCGCTGGTGCTGGGCCAAAAATGCGGCGTGACCGATCCCGTGGTGCAGCAGGCCGTAGCCACGTCGGCGAAATTTTTCGGCTTTTACGCCACGAAGGGTTCCATCCCCTACGGCGATCACCCGCCCTACACGATGCTGCACGATGATAACGGCAAGAGCGGTTCCCCCGCTGTAACCTTCGATCTTCTGGGCAACGCGGCTGCCGCGCAGTTCTTCTCGCGCATGGCCACCGCCGCCTACGAGGAGAAGGAGAACGGCCACACCGGCAACTACTTCAGTTTCCTGTGGGGCGCCCTGGGTGCCAACCGCGCGGGCCCGGACGCCGTCGCCGCTTATCTGAAGGAACTGCGCTGGTATTATGACCTCGCCCGGCGCTGGGATGGCAGCTTCTTCACCATCCAGCGGGACAACTACAACTGGGACATGACGGGGCTGTTTGTCCTGCACTATGCCCTGCCATTACAGAAGCTCAACATCACGGGCCAAGGGGTCAGCTCCGCGAACCGGCTGACCGGCAAGGAACTGAAGAACGTCCTCGAGTGCGGCCGGAGCTATCGCTATGGGCATGACCGCGACTGCGACAATGACAAGAGCATCGCCGCGCTGCTGACAGGCCTTACCAGTTGGTCCCCGACCGTGCGGTATCGCGCGGCCCGGGCGCTCGCGCAGAAACCGGATGATGTGGTCCCGCAGATGGTCGCGTTGTTGCAAACGGGCGATCTGCAAACGCAATACGGCGCCTGCGCCGCACTGCAGGAACTGGACGGGCGCGGCGCTGCCGCGACGGACGAACTCATCCGCCAGCTCTCCGCCAGGGACATGTGGCTGCGCATCCAGGCAGCCCAGGCCCTCGGGTGCGTCGGCGCGCCGGCGCACAAGGCCGTGCCGCAGCTCCTGCAGATGGTCGCGCGCACGCAGCCGGACGATCCACGCGGGATCGAAAGCAAGTATGTCGGCTATGCCCTGCTGCGAGACCAGTTCATTGACCAGATGCCGCGCGCCAACGGTCTCATTGCCGGCTCCGTGGAGGGCGTCGATCGTCAGCTTCTGTTCCCGGCCATCCGCCGCCTGCTGGCCTTGGATGACGGCCTGGGCACGTTCGGCACGGCATCCTTCATGAAGACGCTGACCACCGACGAACTCAAGACCCTGACGCCGGACCTGGTCCGCGTCGCCCGCGACACCGCTCCCAGCGGGGAGATGTTTGCCCAAGACATCCGGCTCCAAGCCATCCGGTTCCTGGCTAAAAATAAAATCCCCGAGGGCCTCCCCGCGATGATGGAATACATCCGCACCCAGAACGGCTGGGGCAGCAAGACCAGGGAGGTCCTCAAGGAAATGAAGAACTACGGTGCCGCGGCCCTCAGCGTGCTTCCGGAGCTCAAGCAACTGCGCGACGGATGGAAGCTGAAGGAAAAAGACCAGCAGGGCGAAACACGGTCCAGCATCGCCGACGAAGTGATCCGGGCGCTGGAACCGGTCACGTGATGGCAGGGGTATGTTAGCTTTCCAAAGGGTTAATAATTTCGTACATCCATAAACCACTTTATTTGATCTCTACCCTCGAATAGAAGTGGTGGCG